>CAIWHS010000057.1 GCA_903912515.1 uncultured Planctomycetaceae bacterium | reverse complement strand
CCGTTATATTTACAAAAAATTCAACCGGTCCAAAGAAACAACCCTGCAAAATTTTGAACATTCACAATTGGCATCCGCCTCAGAAAAACAATCGGTCACTCTAAACCAAAATGTCGCCGAGAGGGCCGTGGCCGATTTGAAAAACCGCTTGGCTAAAGTGGGTGTTCCATTGGTGCGGGGCAAACAAGGGGCGCTCGAAGCTCAAAGATTGGTGACCGCGTTAAGGCGTTCAGGTGCCAGGGCAGGTGCCAGATGAACGAAGATCCCAAAACAAAAAAACTGCCGCCTCTGACTGATTCGCAAGCGAACCCAAGTTCCAACCAGTTGGCATTCATCCATCTTCTGGTCGCTTTTGCCATATTGTTTGCCGGATTGTCTCAAATCTGTGAAACAGGCTGGATGTTGCTGCCCTTGGCGGTGATCGCCATAGGCACATTCATTGGATGGACGATTTCTCCAACGATATTCTTGTTCAGTTTGCCACTGTCGCTGCTGCTCGACCGTTCGGGTATTGGTCCTGACGAATGGCTGGTCATTTTGCTCGAAGGCGGAAGCCCATTCTTTGTCCGTCGCATGGCTGCCAATAATCCACATGATCTCAATACTAGCGATATGCTTTCTTTGATCGCTTGGTGCCTGACGGCAGCCGGGGTGATCGCCACTCATTCCATAGCGTGTCGTTACCTGATATTACGCAAGCCGCCTTTCATCACAGGTCAATTAGTGGTTGCCGGGCCGAATCGGAAAGGCTTTTTGATTGACTTGGTTTTTTGTTTGACGATTGTCGCTCTGGCAGTCGTGGTGATGATCATGTGGGTCTACACAGATTTGGTTCTTGATAGTGTCAATTATTCGCCACGCTTGGTTCAGTTGACTCGCTGGGTTCTGGCTGTGGGCGGTGCTTTGGTGATCGGGTTGTTGGCCCGGCTAATCCTGGGCCTTGCCGAGGCAAAATCGATGGATGCCACCTCCGCCGCCGGCTTCCTTGCCAATGCCTCCTGGGCAGACATGGGCAAGGCTCTCAACAAGCCGAATCGCTGGTTGATGTGGTGGCGCCTTGGGCAGCGCAAAAAAGCCGAAACCCGTTGGCGTCGAATGCTAAGGGGAATTAAATCATTGCCCCTAAAAGTGGAATCCCTGCCGGCACGGCCAATCAATGGCAATAACAGGAGTGTTAAAAGATGAACACCTGGCGGTATTTCTGGCGTGAAATCCTTGCGGTAGTCCTGATGCTAATGGGCATATTTGGCTTGCTCCAAGCTTTGGGCTTGGTGGGCCAGCGTCAGGTTATTGGCGCTAGCTTGGTTGGCATACTTTCCATTCTTGTTTTTCGCGGCGGTCTAAGCCTTTTGAAGGTGGCGGTGGCTGCCCGCATTGTTCAACAAACCCAGGATCGCCTTTACCCGGCCCCGGCCCAGCCTCTGCAGGTTAACCGGCGTCTCTCAGGCCAACCCGCCAAGCCGGGCACCAACCGCCCGAGTGCTTGACTGAAACCCACGTCCCGAGCATGATCGTTCCTAATCGGCCAAAGCCACTCTCCCGCTAAAACCCTGTTCGCATGGAGCCTTACCCATGAATGTTGCCCTCAAAATTCCGCAAAAGCCATCAAAAATTAAGGACCAAATGCTTTTTATAGACGGCAAATGGTGCCAAAGTGCTAGCGGTAAATCGTTTGAAACGGTTGATCCTTCTACAAATCAGGTCATTTGCCGAGTTGCCGAAGGCGATGCCGCAGATGTGGAACTTGCGGTCGCGGCCGCCCGCAGGGCTTTTGATTCCGGCCCTTGGTCCCGCATGTCGGCCTCCGAGCGCGGCCGGCTCATCTACAAACTTGCCGATCTCATCGAAAGCCACCAAGAAGAACTCGCCGCCCTAGAATCACTCGATAACGGCAAACCCTACCGCGACTCCATGGCAGCCGACCTCCCGCTGACCATTAAATGTTATCGCTATTATGCCGGTTGGGCCGACAAGATTGTCGGAAAAACTATCCCAGTAGATGGTGATTTCACCTGTTTCACACGCCATGAGCCGGTAGGGGTTGTTGGCCAGATAATTCCATGGAATTTTCCGCTCCTTATGCAGGCTTGGAAATGGGGCCCGGCCCTTGCAAGTGGTTGCACCCTTGTTCTCAAGCCTGCCGAACAAACCCCGCTCACAGCCCTCAGGGTGGCCCAGCTAGCACAAGAGGCTGGCTTTCCAAATGGCGTTATCAATGTCGTGCCGGGTTTTGGCCCCACAGCGGGTGCTGCGCTAACGCGCCATATGGATGTCGACAAAGTCGCCTTCACAGGTGAGACCTCCACAGGCCAACTAATCATGGAGGCCGCTGCCAAATCCAACCTCAAGCGGGTAAGCCTGGAACTGGGTGGTAAAAGCCCAAATATCGTCTTTGCCGACGCCGATATCGATGCCGCAGTCGAAGGTGCCTACTTCGGCCTATTCTTCAACCAAGGCCAATGCTGTTGCGCTGGCAGTAGGCTTTTTGTCGAACAATCCATCCATGATGAGTTTGTTGCCAAATTGGTCCAACGTGCCAAATCCCAAAAGGTGGGCGACCCTTTCGACCCCGAAACCACACAGGGCCCACAAATCACCCGCGAACAACAGGAACGAGTTTTGAGCTTTATCGATTCCGGGAAAAAAGAAGGTGCCACTATTCATTGCGGTGGGGGCAAACCAAACCTTCCCGGCTATTTCGTGGAACCCACAGTTTTTTCAGGCGTGACAGATGGAATGAAGATCGCCCGCGAAGAAATTTTCGGCCCCGTGATGAACATTCTTCCTTTCGGCAATATCGAAGAGGTTGTTGAACGCAGTAACCGCACCCAGTTTGGCCTCGCGGCCGCCGTTTGGACCCGCGATATCAAAAAAGCCCACCGCATGGCCCGTAGCCTGCGGGCAGGTACAGTCTGGATCAATTGTTACGATGTCTTCGATGCTGCTGCCCCATTCGGCGGCTACAAAATGAGTGGAGTAGGTCGCGAACTGGGTGAATATGCTTTGCAGCTGTATACCGAGGTCAAAACCGTTTACATCGCCCAAGGCTAAGAAAATTCGGTGAAGCTTCGATTACCCGGCAGCATGGGTAAGCCTCAGGCGGTAAGCTAAACGCTTGCCGCCTTTTTATTGCCAAAACAGAATCCGTAGTATGCATCGCGAGATTTCTCACGCCGATAACACCTTTGCCAACGAGCCCAAGCTCGAGCTTTGGGCTCTGCTGGTTTTTATTGGCGGCCTCGTTGCTGCCGACCTTTGGCCAGCAATGGTCGAATGGCTAGGACCATGGGGGCTTGGCCTGCCAACCTGGCCACGCGAAATCATGGGCCAGCGTTTGGCCTTGGTCGCTGCTGTCATGGGTGGTGCCCGCACCCTCTATGGCGCCCTCGAGTCTTTGTTGGCCGGCAAAATAGGCGCCGATCTGGCCGTTGCCATTGCGGTCCTTGCCTCCATCCTCATGCGTGAACCTTTGGTTGCCGCCGAGGTCCTCATCATTGGCCTGGTAGGCGAATTGTTGGAAGACTGGACATTCCGTCGCACCCAATCCGCTCTGGAAGGCCTGGTCAAGCTGGCCCCCAAACGCTGCTGGCGCCTCAAGGACGATGGAACCGAAGAACGGGTTTTGGTGACAGACCTTAAGGTGGGTGACCGCCTTTCAATCAGGCCCGGTGCCAAGGTCCCAGCCGATGGAGTCATTCTCTCTGGTCGCACCACACTCGATACCAAAGCGCTCACGGGCGAAAGCGCTCCAGCCGAAGTCGGTCCGGGAAGTCACGTACTTGCCGGCTCCATCAATCATTTGGGTGCAATCATCCTCGAAGCAAGGCGTGTGGCCGAACACACGGTTGCCGGCCAAGTGGCCAAACTGACCACCAGCGCGCTGCAGCAGAAATCATCCATCGAACGCAAAGCCGATACACTTGCTCGCTGGTTTCTTCCAATCACACTGGGCTTGGCCCTGATAACCTTTTTGGTGGCATGGTGGCTGGAGGCCCGTGGTGCGGCTAGCCGTGCAGAATTGCCACCTTCCTCGTGGCAGTTGGCCCGCCGCGCCGCGCCACCCGCATTGGCGGTTCTGGTGGTGGCTTGTCCGTGTGCCCTCATTCTGGCCACCCCAGCAGCCATCATCGCAGCCCTCGGTCGCCTGGCCGGCACAGGCATTCTCATCCGTCGTGGCGAGGCACTCGAACGCCTGGCTGCTGTTCGGGCTTTTTGCCTCGACAAAACAGGTACCCTAACCGAGGGTAAATTTCATCTGGCCAGGCTCACTCCGCTGGCTGATTACGATGAAATTCAACTACTGGCGCTTTCCGCGGGTGTCGAGTCCGGCAGTGAGCACCCTCTGGCCCGCGCTGTAACTGCCGCCGCCGCATTGCGTGGCATCATGCCCGCCGTCATCGATCAGGTTCAGGCTAGCCCAGGCGGTGGTGTCACTGGCCAAATGGCCCAACAGACGGTCCGGCTTGGCAGTGCCCGTTTCATGCTGGAGTCGGGCATTGATATCGGGCCTGCCATTTCTTTTTTGGAATCTGCTGAAAACGCTGGCGAAACCCCGGTTCTGGTCGCAGTCGATCAGGCAGTTTGCGGCATTCTAGGCTTGCTAGATACGCCCAGACCCCAAGCAGCCGCAGCCATTGCCGAATTACGCGGTTTGGGAATTGAACGATTCCTCATGCTCACAGGTGATCGCCCAGAGGTTGCTAAACGCCTTGCTAGAGAAGTGGGCCTTTCAGAAGACGAGGTGCGAGCAGGCTTATTGCCAGCCGAAAAGGCGGCTTTGGTAGCCCAACTCGAAGAGGGGCCTAACGGTTTGCCAACAGCCATGCTGGGGGATGGCATCAACGATGCTCCAGCACTGGCTCGCGCCAGTGCCGGCCTCGCTGTCAGCCATGGCGCATATGGAATCGACCTGGCCGCAGAGGCTGGCGATGTCGTTTTGCTAGGGACACCCCTCGAGCATTTAGGCCTCCTGGTGCGGTTAGCGCGAAAAACAAGCGAAGTCATCACTCAGAATATCCTTTGGTTTGCCTTGGGAGCAAACTTGGTTGGCATCGTGCTCACAGCATGGCTTTGGCCACTTATTGCACCTACGGCTTGGCGTGACCAATCGCCCTTGGCTGCCGCCATTTATCATCAATTGGCGTCGGTCCTGGTTTTGGTCAATTCCATGCGCCTGCTCTGGTTTGAAAAGCCAGCCCCCTCGTTGGTGACCCGTTTCCGCGAAGCCACCAATAAGTTGAACCGTTTGGCCGAGGGGCTTGCCCCGGGCGAATTGCTCCACCATGCCAGCCATCATTTGGGGAAAATAGCCGTCACATCGGTGGCCGTAGCCCTGGCCTTTTGGATTTGGACAGGCATGCACCTGATCCAGGCCCAAGAACAAGGCCGCGTTCTCAGATTTGGCCGGCTCCTTCCAGCAGCGATGGAGCCAGGCTTCCATTGGCGTTGGCCCTGGCCGGTGGAACGGATTGCCAAGGTCAATCCCGGTCGCTCCGCAAGTGTGACCGTGGGTTTCAGGCCTGAGCCTCAAGGTGGGGGCCAGCCTTCCCAAGCCCGCACTGCGCGCACCTGGAATTCCGCCCACGCCAATGAGGGTATCATTCGCCTTCAGGAAGAGTCTTTGGTGATTACAGGCGACGGCTATTTGGTGGAAATGCTGGCCACCGTTCGTTACCGCATCCAAACCGAGGATCCGTTTCGCTCCCGTTTCGAATTGGGCGAGCCTGATCGTCTGGTGCGTGTGGCTGCTGAAACCATTTTGCGTGAACTGGCCGCCCAAGGGGCTTTTGCCGATCTGCTCACCAGCAAGCGGGGCGAACTCGAAACTCGGGCCAGAGATTTGTTGGCCACTCGTTTGGGGGTCGATGCGGGCGGCGTGCCCGGCCTCGAAGTGGAGGGCATTTCCCTGCACGATCTCCACCCACCACCCGAGGTGGTCACCAGTTACCACGATGTCACACGGGCTATGGAAGGTCGCCAGCAGCGTCAAAACCAGGCCCATGCTTCAACCCTGCGCAAACGGGCTGAGCAGGTCTCCAGAGATGAGGATTTGCTCGCCAAGTCATTTGTCGAATCCTTCAATCGACTCGAATCAGCCAGGGCAAATGGTGCAGCTTTTCTGTTCAGGCTGGTAACCCGGGCCGGTTCACCCGGCTTGGTCGATTTTCGACTGTTTTGGGATTCGGTGGGGGCTGCCATGGCCGGCCGCGAGAAATTGCTGGTCGATTCCCCAAATGTTCCCATGCGGTCCGCATTGTGGTTCATTCCTCCCGATATCGCCCGCCCGATTTTTCAGCCGCAGCGGGGCAGGGGAGATGCCTCCTCTCCCCGTGATGAAGAATCGCCTTCCCGCCAACCTTGATCAAGCATTGGAAAAATGGGTGTAATGCCATGAGTCGTTTAGGGTGGATATTGTTGGTTTTCTTGCTGGGTGGAGCATGGTTCCTTTGGGCCTGCCTTTTCACAGTGGATCGTTCCGAATTCGTCTACCTCACCACACTGGGTGCGCATACAGCCACGCTGGATGGGGCCAATTCGGCGGAAGCCGGCTTGCATGTTCGCTGGCCATGGCCGGTGCAAGATGTGCGCAGGGTTGACCGTCGCCTGCAAGTTCTCGAATTGCCGGGAATCGAACAGCTCACCCGCGATGCCCAGCGCGATGCTATCGACCGCACCCTCACTATCGATGCCTACATGCTCTGGCGCGTTTCAGATAGTCAAGGAGTTGATCGATTGCTCCGTGCAGCCGGCGGGCTCGATGAAGCTCGCTCCCTCCTCGCCCAAAGGTTGGGCGGCGAGCTGGGGGCAGCCTGCGGCAAGCTTCAGATGGATGACCTCATCAACTCCAAAGAACCCGAAAGGGTTCGTCGCGAACGCGACAGATTGCGTTCAAGCCTTATGGACTCATTGGGCAAACCTGCCTTGGAACAATATGGTGTCGAGGTGGTCGATATCCGTCTTCGCCGGGTTAGTTATCCTGGCCAAGTACGCCAAGCCATTTTCGATCGCATCATCTCCGAGCGTGAACGCAAGGCTGCCGAATACCAAAGTATGGGTGAGCAGGAGTCTGCAAAAATTCGAGCCGATGCCGACCGCGAAATTGGCCAGATGCGCGGCAAAGCCGAGGCGGAGGCCATTCGAATGAAAGGCCAATCCGAGGCCGAAGCCGATCGCATTCGCAATGAGGCCCAACAAAAAGATCCCGAGTTTTATACATTCCTTCGCAAACTCGAGGAGTATCAGCGCGTTTTGGGTGATGGCAAATCCACACTCTTGCTTTCAACCCACCGTTCCATGTTCGATGCTCTCCTCAATCCACCAAGTGCAGGGGTAAAACCCCCTGCGCCTGTAGTTCCAATGGGGGCCTCCAAGTGAATCCCCTTCGGGTTATTGGTTTGCTTGCCCTCATATTTCTCGCAGCTTGGGGGGCTACGGGAATCACCCTGATTGCACCATTTGAGCGCGGGGTGGTTCGTCGCTTTGGCCGTGTTCTCAAGCCCCTACCACCCGGGCCCCACTGGTTGTTGCCTTGGGGTATCGACAGGGTCGACAGGGTGGCGGTAGATCGGGTCCGATCCACCACCATTGGTTTGGCCCGCGAGGAAGATGCCATCACCCCAAGAGGGCTACTGGTAACGGGCGATCACAATCTGGTTCAGGTTGAGGTTGCTGTGCAATGGCGTGTTGATCCCGCCCAGGTCGCCGATTTTTCCCAAGTGGCAGACCGTGCCGAGTCCATACTTTCCCAAGTCATTGAGGGAACCTTGGGCGAATGGGCCGGCGAACGCCCTATCGACCCTTTGCTGTTGGAAGGCAAGGTCCGTTTGGCAACCGAACTGCTTCCAAGGGTTCAGCAAAGGCTCGACCGACTGGGTATGGGTATTCTTCTCACCGATGCCCGGGCCAGTGCCTTGGTTCCGCCCGATGAGGTTAAAGGTGCTTTTGATCTGGTGGCCCGCTCCGAGGCCGGTCGCCAAACTCTCGTCACCCGGGCCAAGCAAGAGGCCGATACCCGCAACCGCGCCGCTCAGTCGGAGGCCTATCGGGTTGGTCAGGAGGCCCAAACCCGAGCCGAGAACCAAAAAAGGCTCGCCCAGGAGGATGCCACCCGCTTCCTTGCCAGATTGGCCGCTTACCAAACTTCCGGCAGCTCCCCAATGTACTTAAGGCAGGTCTGGGAGGAGGAGCGGGGGCGCCTTTTCTCAAAAATGCGTGAAAATAACGGAATTGGCTTGCTGGATCACCAACTCAGCGAAAAGGGCCTTGATCTCCAGTTGGCCCCATTGGGTTCCAAAAGGTAAAACAAGCCGGTGTCTGGCCTAACAAAGGCAAAGGCACTCAAGGGTGAGGAGTTCCATGTATCAGATCCTGTTCCGCATCCCGCTGCCCGGTTCCGACAACGGCATGGCGGTCAACGGCTTCGGGCTGATGCTCCTGTTCGCCTTCCTTGCTGGAAATTGGCTTGTCGTCAGGTTGGCCCGACGCGAGGGTATCGACGCCTCCATGCTGCAAGATTTGGCCCTCTGGACTTTCCTGGGCGGAATAGTGGGCGGTCGAACACTTTACATGTGGGAAAATACCCCCGAATGGACTGATTTCTTTAAAAAATTCCTTCTCCTCAACCAGGGCGGGCTAATTCTCTACGGCGGTTATGCAGGTGGAATCGTGGGCATGCTTTTGGGCTGGTGGTTGCGCCACCGCGATAAACCCTTTAACGCCTTGAGGGTGCTCGATGTTTATGCGGCTCCAGCAGCATTAGGTGTGGCTTTTGGACGGGTCGGCTGTCTCATGAATGGCTGCTGCTACGGCCAGGTCGTGCCCGAAAATGCCCTAACATTCCCCATGCACTACCCGTTGCCAGCTGCAGCCCGCTTCGACCTCACTGCAAAAGGGATGCAAACCACTGCCGGTTTTGCCTTGGACCCTTCCAAATACCCACAAGCCGTTGTTCTCGCCACAGAACCGGGTGGCGGAGCAGAGGCCTTGCTCCCAGGCGACCTCATTCTTCAGGCTCAAGGGCGCGATATCCCCACGGTAAAAGAGTTAAGCGTTCTACTTCTCAATGACTGGGGCCAAGACGCTTTTCGCGGGGTAGCCAATCTCGATCTTAAAATCCGTCGCGAAGGTCAAGCGGTCGACATCACCGTCCGCCCGGTTACCCCGGGGTTGCACCCCGCTCAACTCTATGAGGTGGTCAGCATGCTACTGCTTTGCCTGACAATAATCGCCTACCTTCCAATCCGTTCCCGCATGGGGCAGGCTGCTGCGCTTTTCTTTCTGCTCTACGGGTGCCATCGTTTCCTGAACGAGTTGCTCCGCAACGATCCCCGCCCCATTGGTCTCGAAAACAATATCAGCGTTTTCCTCATCTTGGGCGGCACCCTGGTGTGGATTGCCTGTGGGCTGATTGGCCAACGCGTCGTCGCTTCCAAACCCGTTTCCTAAATCGTCAACTCGCCCTTCACTGACGGGCAAGCGGCGAGTTATTAAAAATCCTCCCCCGGGTGCACAATGGTGAGTTTGGCTTTTGAGGCCAAAAAAACCTTTAAGCCGGCGGTTTGAAAACGGATTCGCACCTTGCGTAACGCCCCGTTACCAGATGCTTCCACTATTTGACCCACACCATATTCCCCGTGGGCCACAAACATCCCCTGACGCAACTCATCAGGCTCTCCCGCCCTGGGAGTAAAGGGAGCGGATGATCCAGCGCTTTTCGCTGTCGCAGACCTGCTTGGGGCCATCACGATTGGCGTGTCTTCGTAATCCATCGGGTGGTCGGTTGAATAATCCGATTCATCCCGACGCATTCCGCCACGCTCTATCTTTCGCACATCCGGCGGCGGGGGTAGCTCATCAAAGAAAGAGCTGGGCACCGTGTAAGTGGTTCGTCCCCGGAATTCCCGCAGTCGGGCGTAAGAGAGCTGCAGCTCTTGCATCGCCCGGGTCATGCCCACAAAACAAAGCCGGCGTTCTTCTTCCAGTTCCAATTCGTTGTCCAAGCTGCGCTCGTGCGGCAGCAATCCCTGCTCGAGGGCAACCATGAACACCACCGGGAATTCCAAACCCTTGGCAGCATGCATGGTCATGATGGTCACGCTCTCCTGGCTGGTGTTGAAACCGTCCAGATCGCTAGCTAGTGAGATGTTCTCAAGGAAGCCCGCAACATTGTTTGAAGGGTCCAGTTGGGCGAACTGCCTGGCGGCTGTGATCAACTCCTCAATGTTCGCCAGGTGGTCTTGGTCGGCATCATCGGTCTTTTTAAGGGCGGCTTTATAGCCCGTTTCATCCAGCAGCTTGATCAGCGCCTCGTGGGGTGGCCCATCTGCAAGCGGCCGCAGCTTCTCAAGCAGCCGCGCAAACTTCACTATTGCCTGCGCTGCCCGGCCGGTCAGGCCGGGAATAAATTCAGCCTGCCCCGCTGCTTCCAAAAGGGATAGGTCCCGGGCCCGCGCATGAGCTTCCACATGTTCAATACTGGTTTTGCCTATACCCCGGGCCGGCTCATTCACCACCCGCAAAAACGACACATCGTCTTTGGGATTGCTGATCAACCTCAAGTAAGCCACCGCGTCCTTGTTCTCTTTGCGCTCGAAAAACGCCAACCCCTTCACAATCTGGAAAGGAATACGGTATTTAATAAATGCCTGCTCAAGCGCTCGCGTCAGCGCGTTCATGCGCACAAGCACAGCGAAATCACGCAGTGATCTGCGACCAGCCTGAATCTCGTCCCGAATTCGCAAGGCCACCCCTTCAGCCTCGCTTTCTTGGTTCTCATATGCCACCACTTCCACCGGGCGCCCCTTGGGATTGTGGGTGGTTTGAACCTTGGGCTTTCTTTGCCGGTTGTGCGAGATCAGCGAGTCTGCCGCCTTCAAAATGCTTTGGGTAGATCGATGGTTGGCACCCAGTAAGATTGTTTTGCAGCCCGAATAATCTCTCTCAAAATCAAGAATGTTCCTGATATCCGAACCGCGGAATTTGTAAATGCTCTGGTCCGGGTCACCCACCACAAACAGGTTCGGATGGTCCTGGCAAAGCTGCCGCGCAAGGGCGTATTGCGCCATGTTGGTGTCCTGATACTCATCCACTAGCAAATATTTCCACCGGGCGTCACACCGCGCCCGCAACTCCGCGTTTTGCCGCAATGCCATCGCTGGCAAATAGAGCAAATCGTCAAAATCAAGCGCGTTAGCTTGCTTCAGCCGCTTTTGATAAGCCGGGTAGGCGAGCGCCACCTGCTTCGACCAATAATCCTGCGCTTGGGCCGCATAAGCGCCTGGCGAAAGCAACATGTTTTTTGCTTTGGAGATCGCAGCGCTCACCCGGTCTGGATTGAATCGCGTGTCGTCTAACCCGGCGTCTTCCAGCGCCGTTTTTGTCATCCGCAATCGGTCCGATTGGTCATAAATCAAAAATCCACGGTCAATGCCCGCTTGCTCCGCATACTGCCTCAAAAATTTCACACCAAAACTGTGAAATGTGCTTACCTGCAAACGGGTTCCTGGTAGCAAGGCTTCCACCCGGGCCCGCATTTCCCCGGCTGCCTTGTTGGTGAAGGTGATGGCCAGAATCTGGTGTTCGGGAATTCCTTGGGTCAAAAGCCAAACCAAACGCCGGGTGATAACCCGGGTTTTTCCCGAACCCGGCCCAGCCAAAACAAGTGCTGGCCCGTCTTTATGGATAACTGCCTGCCGCTGCGAATCTGTCAGGCCCTCAAGAAGCGATTCTTCGCTGGGTGGTTCATGGAAGATGGGGGCGCTGGAAAATTCAGGGGGATTTGAAAATTCAGGGGAAAATGTTGCCATGCCAAAGGTGTCTCGTTGAATCCGTCCATCTCAAGCCTGCCAGGCGCAAAATCCGCTTGCGGGCTACCTTGTCCAAACATCGTACGCCCCTTCCATCACTCCACCAAGAGCCCAATGCCAACCCGGCTTGTGGCTGCCTGCATGGTTTGCTTAAAGTTTGACAAAGTGAGTTCTCGAGGCCGATTTGCGTCAATTTCAAACTAAACCCAGGAGTTTTAAATGTCCCAAATTGTGCAGCCTAGCCAGTCTACTCAGCCCGGCATTTCCTATGATGAAGTTCCCTACATTTCTAGGGCCTTCATCCAAACCCATCCCCAACGCCTGGCATTCATTGGCCGTCTATTCGGTATGAATCCCACGCCACCCAGCATCGCAAGAGTTCTCGAATTCGGCTGCGCCTCAGGTGGTAACCTCATTCCCTTGGCCCAGCGTTATCCAGATATGGAAATCCTCGGCCTCGACCTTTCCAAGGTTCAGGTTGAAATTGGCCAAAAAGAAATCAATGAGCTGGGGCTGAAGAATATCGAACTCCGCCAAGCCGATCTTGGCACGTACAACCCCGCAAAAGATGGCAAATTCGACTATGTTATCTGCCACGGCGTTTATAGCTGGGTACCCGAATCGGTTCGCGAAGCCATCCTCCGCATCAGCCGCGAGGCCCTGACAGAAAACGGCATCGCCTACATCAGCTACAACTGCTATCCAGGTTGGAAAATGCGCGAAATCATTCGCGATGCCATGAATTTCCACGCAGGCACCCGTCCCACACCTGCCGAGCGGGTTCAGCAGTCCCGTGCCATTATCAATTTTATTACCGAAATTTCCGAGAAAGACAGCGCCTTTGGCAAAATCCTTCAGGCCGAGGCTGACTTGCTGAAAGTGGTCTCCGACGACTACCTCCTCCACGAACACCTCGAAGAACACAACCAACCTTGCTACTTCAAGGACTTTGTCGCCAAGGCTGGTGCCCACAAGCTCGCCTATCTGGGCGAGGCCCAACTTGAGGAAATGATTCCCCATCACCTTGGGCCCAAGGTGATGGATGCCCTCAATCGCGTTTCCGGGGGCAATATCCTTGCAATCGAGCAATATCTCGATTTTTTCCGCAATCGCCGCTTCCGCCGCACTCTGCTGGTGCGCGAAGAGTTGGCCGCTGGCCTCAAGCGCGATATTTCCGCCGAGGGACTGATGAAGTTCCATGTCGCCGCCGCTTTCAAAATCGAAGGCGATTCACCCCTCCACACCACCGTGGAACAGAAATTTTCAGACAGCGAAGGCCGCAACCTGGCCAGTACCCAGCCCATGGCCAAAGCCATGATGCACACGCTGAACGATGCATGGCCCGAAACCCTGTCGGTGCCACAGTGGAAGGACAAATCCATCGCCAGGCTAAAGGACTACCCCGAGCACCTACAAGGTGTTGACAAGCTGTTTGAGGAGGTTTTGGTACGCGGGTTCGCCAACGGCCTTTTCCATGTGGTCGACGAGCCCGTAACCACCGGGGCGGCAGATATCGACAAGCCTTTGGCTAGTCCGTTTGCCCGCCTTCGCGCCAAAAACAACAGCCGCGAGGTTTCCAACTCATGGCACCAAACCATCAACCTCAATGACCTGCAGATCGCCCTAGTCCAGTTGCTCGACGGGAAAAACAACCGCGAGGCTATCATTCAGGGAGTCATCGACAAATGCGTTGCCGGCGACCTGAAACTTGCCAACAACAATGTGCCAGTCACCGACAAGGCAACCATTGAGCACCTTGTCCGCCAGCTCATCCCGCAGGCGATCAATGACCTGCGACGATTGGGTTTGCTGGTTCAACCCTGATCACTCCACCTTGGTTTGGCGTAAGGCCGGAACATAGCCCATGATCGTCCGTTTGGCCCTGATGTTGTTTTTGCAGAATGCGGTCAACGGTGTCCTCGTTCCGATGTTTTCGGTCAGGCTTCATGACATGGGATTCACCCCTTGGCAGGTGGCCGTTTGCAGTTGCGCAAACGGCGTTCTCATGATGGCCGCACCCCTCATGGGCCAAATTGCAGACCGTTGGGTTTCTCCCAATAAATGCCTTGCAGTTTGCGGCCTTTGGTGCGCCGCGGCCATGTGCGCCATGGTTTATGCGCAAACTTTTTCAGCCATGGTGGCCATCTCTTTCATTTATTGGCTCGGCTCCGTTCCCATGTCCCTCATGTGTTCCAGCATTGCATTCAGCTTGCTGGAACATCCCGAAAAGGATTTTGGCAAAGTCAGAGTCTGGGGAACCATCGGCTGGATGACCCCTCCATGGGTCATGATGGCACTCAGCCTGCTCATGGGCTGGGACAGCCATGCTTCCATGACACCCTACCTATATTTGGGGGCCGGCCTTTCATTGGTTCTTGGGGCCTATGCCCTCACCTTGCCATCAATCAGCCCTCGCAGCCAAGGGATTGCATCTGTGGCTCCCCTACAGGCACTTCGACTCATCAGGGGCAAAACCTTTGCCTCGTTCACTTTGGCCATTTTGGGTTGGAGCCTGGTGTTTCCCTTCACCATCCAAGGGACGCCCGTCATGCTCAATGAATTGCTTTTTCAGGCAGGTGGAAAGTGGGCGACCGGGTGGCTGCCGGCAATCCTCACTCTGGGTCAGATAAATGAGATCGGTACTATGCTTTTATTTCCCTTGGCCCTTGCCGCCTTGGGCAAGCGGGGAAGCATGTTGCTAGGGCTGGGGGCCTGGTTGGTCACCTTGCTCATGCTGTCAGCCGGCAAGCCACTTGGTTTGATAGTGGCGTCTCTGTTACTTAACGGTCTGGTGATCACCAACTTTCATACAGCCGGCCAGTTATATCTGAATGCCGAGGTCACAGGAGACTTGCGCGCCTCGGTCCAGTCGCTTTTGTTCACCATTCAGGGCTTTGGCCTGATGGCTGGAAACCTCACCTTCGGTGCCTTGCGCGATGCTATTCCGGAAGGTGATTTTGAATCCGATCTACCCACCATTTTTTTTATAGGTGTGCTTCTCACCGCACTGATTTATGTTGTTTTTTTACTAGGGTTTCACCCTGGAAAAGCACCGCCAAGACAAGCCATCGATCCGGTGCCTGAACCGGCCTGAAGTTAATTTGCCTTGGGCGCTGCCCGGGGTGCCTCCAAGGAGTCGATTCATGGCCAAGGCTGGCAAACCGTTGGTGGACTTCGCCATCTACGCCATCGTTCGCCTGATGGTGGGAATCATTCAGGCCATCCCCTACCGGGCAGGTCTTGCCTTGGCTGATGGTTTGGCCGCCTTGGCCTACCATCTCGACAAACGCCACCGCATGGTTGCGCATGAAAACCTCGCTTTTGCCTTCCCCGATACCATGGGAAACCATGTTCCAGGCGGCCCCAAAAAACGCGATGTCATGGTCCGTGCCACCCTCCGGCATTTTTGCAGGCTGGTCATCGAGATGATTTGGCTGCCAAGGGTCTTTCAGGTCGGCAGTTGGAAAAGGCATATTGATTTGGGAGAAAATCCAGCCCCACTTATTCGCCTCCTGCTGTCAGGTCGGCCCATGTTGTTGGCAACCGGCCATTTCGGCAACTGGGAGATGGCCGGTTACATGCTAGGCCTGCTGGGCTTCAAAACCTTCGCCATCGCGCGGGTGTTAGATAATCCGTATCTCGAAAATTTTCTTATCCAGTTTCGCCAGCGAACAGGCCAGACAATACTCGCCAAAAAGGGTGATTTCGACCAGATTCAAAATGTACTGGGCGCCGGGGGCATACTCGCAACACTCGCAGACCAAGACGCCGGGCCAAAAGGCCAGTTTGTCCCCTTCTTCAACAGGCCCGCTTCCACCCACAAGGCACTGGCCCTCATGGCTATCGAATACAACACGCCAGTGGTAGTGGTGGGCTTGGCCAAAATTGCCGAACCTATGCGCTACCGCCTCGAGGTAGAGGAAATACTCGAGCCCGCTGATTTCAAAAACGAACCGGCAGCCATCGCCGCACTCACCACGCGTTACACAAACGCTCTCGAACGCATGGTCGCCCGCCATCCCGAACAATACTTTTGGCTACATCGCCGTTGGAAGCACCAGCCCCCGATCCGAAAACCTAAAAAATCTTCCCGCGACTTGGCGGCTGCATAATGCGCAGACAAAAATCATCGAGTAAGATGGCCCACCCTTTTAAACCGGACTCGAATGTCTGAATATTTTGCATCAGTAGATGAAGATATTTTGTGCGATTTTACCCTTGTCATTCGGTTAAAGGCATCCAATAATTTAAAGTAGTCACAAAGGAGATCCGGTACAGATGTCCCGGTCCGCTGCCAAACTGCTGAAAAGCGCTGCCACCTTAGCGGTGATGTTGGCTTTTTGGTTGGCGGCGGGTGAAAAGGCCCAAGCCGGCTGCGGCGACCACGGCTATGTGGTCCAAAGAGATAACGGTAAATTGTTGGTTGTCACACCTTCCAATAGTGGTTGCCCCTGCAAAGGCCCTGCTTGCAAAAAGCAAAGCAAAACCCCAATCCCTTTCACTCCTTCTGTTTCAACAATCATCGTTCCAGATGCTTGGCAACAGGTTGCGGCTCCAGCCAATTGCAATGGCCTCATTTCTTTGCTCTGGCCACCATCTTCCTCACTTCCTGTTACAGGCTTTGCTTACAGTATTTTTCATCCCCCTCGAGCCTGATTTCTCTCACACCGCCTATTGGCGTATTCCATCCTTGCGTTGATTGCTGTCCCGGGTCCGTTCTATGGCTCCGAATGGAAGCCTTCCTCAAGGTGGTTAAATCCCAGCCCGCCTCCCATTCCATGGCGGGACCAAGAGATCGAAATCAGTCATTTCAACATCATGAAGAGGGGTCTTACCATGTCCAAGGTTTTGGAGCGGGCACAGTCCCGCCGTGGTTTCACACTGATCGAGTTACTGGTAGTAATCGCAATCATCGCCGTCTTGGTCGGCTTGCTGGTTCCCGCCGTGCAAAAAGTTCGCGAAGCCGCAAACCGCATGAGCTGTTCCAACAACCTCAAGCAAATGGGCCTGGCCCTTCATAATTATCACGGCACCAGCGGTTGCCTACCATCAGGCCGCGATGCCATGTCCATCTCAGCCCATGCATGGTTGCTTCCCCACCTCGAACAGGATGGAATTTACAAGCAAATCGATTTCACCCAGCTTTGGAATACCCCCGCAAACGCCACCGCAAGGGCCGCGGTCGTAAAAACATTCCTCTGCCCCTCCGATTCCTTCAATTCCATTCCAGCCGGCTGGGCCGGGAATAATTATAGGGTAAATCAGGGTTCCGGCCTTCTGTGGGGCCTGCCACCTTCTGCGGCGGGCGATCCAAATACTGGTATGCCTGCCCCCAATGGCCCCTTCTTCATCAACAGCAAAACGCGCCTTACCGACATCACCGACGGCACCTCCAACACGGCCGCCATCAGCGAGCACCGCAAAGGTGATTTCAACAATGGCATCTCCAGCGTTTCAGACACCTTTTACCTGGGCCAGGCAAAAGGCTTTTTCCCAAAAAATGCTGATGAGGCCCAGCAAATCGCCAACGCGCTCGATACTAAAAACCTGCTCTACCAAGGCATGTCCGATGTGGGTGCTCCTTGGATTTATGGCTACCACTCAACCACTGTGTACTTCCACTCCACCAAGCCCTTCAGCAACTCCTGCATGTACCCACCCGGGCGTATCGCCACCACAGCCGACAGCAACCACTCCGGTGGCGTGAATGTCACATTCTGCGATGGCTCAGTTCGCTTTGTTCCCCAATCCGTCAGCCTGCCCGCTTGGCGTGCAATGGGCTCGTCCGCCGGGGGAGAGGTCACAGTTGAATAATTTGCATGCCAACTACACCGGTGCATGGTTGGTTGCTAGTGTTCTTGCTTGGTTGCCAGTGGTGGGTTGCGGTGGTCAGTCTGTTTTGGACATGGCCACCACGCCCGCGGAGGCCCGCGAAACAATCACAACTGCCCTCGATGCATGGCAAAAAGGCACCAGCCAAAAAGACTTGGCCCAAAACAATCCACCCTTGTACCTGCAAGACCCTCTCTACACCCGTGGTTCCACACTGCAGGAATACAAACTTGAAAACGAAGGCAAAGTGGTGGGCACAGGCATCAGCTATATCGTCACCATGAAGCTAAAAGGCGATGCCGGTAAGGATGATAAAAACCGCCGCATCGCTTACCGTGTGGTCACCAGACCCAACAAGGCTGTCACCCTAGAAGAGGGAATTCCATGATCGTTTCCAAATTCGGATTCGGTTTGCTTTGGTTGGCACTCGCTCAGTCAATGCCTCCAAGCCCTGCTCCAACGCGCGACGAATCAAAGCAGGCTCTTGAAAACCACAAAAAAGCCGTTCCCCGGCTGCCCATGCCTCCCTCGCCGCAAAATTCCGCAGGAATTATTGCCAAGGTCAATAACGGACGGTTCCGAACCTATTATATTCCCGAAGAGCTTCGCGAGAGCCCGCCCGCTGCTGGGCGAGCGGCACCAGGTTCTCCTGCGGTCACACCTGCCCGCCCAACCGATCCGGCCTTCTCCCTCGACAACACCTTCAAGGTGAAACTTTTTTGGATCTCTTCGCGCGCCAATGACTGCTTCTATTGACTAGGCCATCAAGAACACAAGCTCGCGGTCGCGGGCATCACTGACGACGAAATTGCTGCCCTCGATGGAGATTGGGAGAAAATCCCCCCGTCCGACAGGGCTGCATTCCAGTTCACTCTCAAACTGACTCGGGAGCCCAATCTGGTTGGCCCAAAAGATGTCGAAAGCCTGCTCAAGTTTTTCACAGCTAATCAAGTGGCCGAGATGGTCCAAGCGATTGCCGGGTACAACTCCACCAACCGCTGGACCGCCTCACTGAATATTCCAGCAGAGGAAAATGGCGATTTCTTTCGCAAAGCCGATGCGGCTCAGCCAAAGGTCGAACTCGATTCCTTCCTCACGCCCACTTCCCCGGGCTACTCAAGGCAGGTTAGTTCAGTCGCCCCGCTAAAGCCCGAAATGGCTCAGCGGCCCCCTTTGGAGCCTTTTGTCGAGCTCGAGAAATATTGGCAAAAGGCCTCAAGCCGCCAGCCCATCCTTCCCATGGCCGAAGGTAAAACGGCTCAACCATGGGTAGGCCTGCTAAAGGTCTTTCCAGTGGCAAACCAAGGGCGCATAAACTCCCTGCTGGCCGCCGAATCCAAAGGCAAGCTCGATGCAAGGACCAAAATGCTTGTTGCTTGGACCTGCGCCCGTGAAGATCGCGCCTGGTACATGCAAAACCATATTGCCAGACGCATGACCGAAGAAGGCGTCACTAAGGCCGCCCTACGCGCGATAGATTCTTCAGACCCAAATCTGTCAGAAAAAGACAAAGCGGTCATTGCCCTCGCCCGCAAAATGACAGTCGCTCCTTGGTTTGTGACAGATGCCGATGTCGCCAGCGTTCGCAAGCACTTCACAGACTATCAAGTCGCCGAAATCGTCCTCCATGCTTGCAACGCTGCCTACCTCGACCGAGTGACCGAGGTGTCCCAGCTACCGGGCGAAAAACCGTTGTTTGAATTGGAACCATAAAGGTTTATCCCGGGGGGGTAACCAAGGTTGCCACCCTTAAGGGCCAATGCAGAAAGCATGCTGTCAGCCGTTCAAAGCAAGGAATAATTCGATTTTCCCTTGCTTTGAACGGCCTCCAAAAGGTATGGCCCCCCGCCATGGGGGAAAAAGTGCGTTCCATCCTGTCTCGCCGATGGCAGGCCGCCCTTTGTGGCGGGCTGCTTTTGACCAATGTACCTGCCTGCCGCCAGTCACCTATCCAGAGAGATCCTTCTCTCAGCCGGGTCCCTGTAACGCCATTTCGCGAACTCGAAGGTGGCTACACGGTCCAGGCACCCGATGTCCTGTCTCTGAAGGTTGAGGGCAAACCGGAACTGACGGGCCGCCTCACCGTGCAAAATGATGGCAAGGTGGACCTCACTCCCTCCATTCGCCTCGAGGTCGATGGCAAAACTATTCCTGAAATCTCCAAACGCATTGCCGATAATTTCGATGTAGCCATCGAAGCTGTTGATTTGGCGGTGGCCGAACATAAAAGTCAGGTCGTTTTTCTCGAGGGTGAAGTCGAGGGCAGCGCCCGTGCGGTTCCTTACCATGGGCCCGAAACCTTGGTCAGCTTTCTCAAGCGAACAGGGGGCCTTACACCCGGCGCAGATTCAGAGCACATTCTTCTCAGACGGGCAAATGCGGCCGATGGCAAAGCCCCTGAAACCAAGGAAATCAATCTCAACCGCCACCTCAAAAACAACACCGAGGCAAACGAGGTCCGCATCCATCCCTACGACCAAGTCGTCGTTGAACCCAGCAGAAAATCCATCCTGATCGAATGCCTCCCGCCATGGCTGACAGGCGTCAAACGCAAAACCCCACCTCAAGAACCAGATCCCTCCACCGTCGCTGGCCCACTAGCAGCCGGCTCCTAGCTGCCTATGCTTCCCATATAGCCCATATTTATCTGCCGTCAGGCTTGGACTTGTTCCAAGATTGTGGCCGGTGGTATCGCCTTTAAAAGTTTCATAAAACGCCTCGATTTGTGGCCAAGTGGCCATTTGCTTGTTTTTTGATGGAGGAGTTGCTGTGGTCAATCTACTCTGGGGCTCATGTCGGAAAATCGGTCTGCTGGGTGGGGCAGGGGTTGCCACCGCTGGTTTGGCTCTATTCGCCCCGTCACCCGTTTGTGCCCAAAAAGCTGCGGCTAATCCTCCGGCAGCACCTGTGGGCGCAAATAGCGCAACACCGGGTGTCTTGCCTGCTAGCGTCACCTCCACGCCAGATTACTCAACCCGCATAGTCGGCTATGTCTACGATTCGATTCCCATCACCCGCGAAGAGCTGGGCGAATACCTCATCGCCCGTTTTGGCGCCGAGCGTCTCGAACTACTTGCCAATAAAAAAATTATTGACATCGAATGTAAAAAATCCGGCATCGAGGTGACCGCTGCCGAGGTGGAAGAACGCCTCAACAACGACCTCACCGGCCTGAGCGTAGACCGAAAAACTTTTGTTGAACAGGTTTTGAAGAATTACAAAAAGACTCTGTTCGAGTGGAAGGAAGATGTCCTCCGGCCCCAACTCATGCTAGCCAAATTGGTCCGCAGCCGAGTTAAAGTGACTGACGAAGATCTTAAAAAAGCCTACGATGCTTACTTCGGCGAAAAAGTCGATTGCCGCCTGATCATGTGGAATAAGGGCGAAGAGAAGGCTGCAATGCAGGCCTATGGCCGTATTCGCGATAGTGAAGACGAGTTTAACCGCGCCGCCCGGGCCCAAAAGTCCAACACTCTGGCCAGCGCTGGCGGCAAAATTCGCCCCATATCCCGCAACACCACCGGCAACGACGAGCTCGAGAAAGCCGCGTTTTCCCTGCAGGCTGGCGAAGTAAGCGCCCTGGTGGGCACGCCCGAGGGCATCGTTTGCATCAAGTGCGACAAACGCATCTCGGCCGATACTTCCATCGCCCTGGATTCGGTAAAAGAAAAACTGTCGAAGGAAATCTTCGAGAAAAAAGTCAACGCCGAGATTCCCGTTGTCTTTGCCGAAATGCGCAAGAAAGCCAATCCACGCCTTCTCATGGGGAATAACACCGAAGATTTGGCAAAGGATGTCAAAGAGCTTCTCGAAGAGCCTGATAACAGAGCGAACCGAATTGTCCCAACCGGCGGCATCACCAAGCCCGTTACTCCCGAAAAGGCTCCAGCCCCTTCCAAGCCTTGATTTTCAGCCAGTTATCGCAAATAATTATCGCAAAGCCCGGCTTTCCATTGGAATGCCGGGCATTTTGTTTTAGTTGAGGGTATACCGTACATGAAGCTTTCACGCCGTCAGGCCCTTTCCAGGACTCTCGCGCTGCCTTTAGCTGGCTTCCTGAACCAGGTAGCCCAGGCAGATGAAAGCCTTGCCGGTAAAGCCTGCCGAAGCGTTCACCTTGCTTTCACAGCTCCAGAAGGTGAGCTTTTCTACAACGAGGTCGTGGTCGAGCAGTCGGCTCCAGGCACCTATTTCTGCTCCACTGGCTTCCGCCAAGGCTATTTCGGTATCCAAGAGCTCTGGAACGGCAAAAAGTTGGTCATCTTTTCAGTGTGGGATCCAGGCGCTCAAGATAACCCCAACGCCGTTCCCGCAGAAAAACGCGTCAAGCTGCTCTCCAAAGGTGAAAAAGTTCGGGTGGGCAGATTTGGTGGCGAGGGAACCGGCGGTCAGTCCTTTCTCGACACCCAATGGAAAAACGGCGAGACTCTTCGCTTTTTGGTTTCCGCCAAACGCCTAGGAGAAGACCGCATCGCCTACACCGGCTGGTATGCGGCACCAGGTTTGGACGGTTGGCAACTCATTGCCAGCTTCAGCACACTCAGTGCCAAGGGCCTACTCTCAGGTTTCTACAGCTTTGTCGAAGACTTCAAACGCGACGGCCAATCCGCCCAAAAAGCCCGCAAGGCCCGTTACGGAAATGCCTGGGTGAAAAATCTCGAGGGTAGCTGGCGGCCTGTTAAAAACGCCCGCTTCACTGCCGATGGAAACCCGTCCATGGCCATCGATGCCGGGTTCGACAAGGATCGCTGGTTCCTCGCAACCGGAGGCAAGACCGAGAACAAAACCACCAAGCTGCGTCAAGAAATGCCCGATTCAACCCCGGTTGGAAAACCACCCGAAGATCTGCCTAAAGATCCATTCGCCCTCGACAAAAATGGCTGAGCATCCTCGACTGCCGGTCAAGCCTCAAGGCGCTTTGGCTGGCGTGACAATAATCACCTGGCGGTCATGCCCAGTCAGCAGCTTCTGGCCATCCGGCGACCAAACAATGCAATAGGCTCCAAATTGCGGCGCCTTGCGCGTGTAAAGCTGCTTCTTGGTGTCGGTGTCCCACACTGTGATGTTGCCCGCATAACCACTGGTGGCTAGCTTTTTGCCATCCGGTGAAAGCGCCAAGCCGTACAAGTCGTCCGGTGTCGGCCCCATCGCCCCCAGTTCCTTGCCATCCGCGACATTCCACAAGCGAACCATTCGGTCATGGCCAATCGAGGCAACCTTGCTGTTGTCAGGCAAAAATACAACTCCCGTTACACTGGCCGAGTGCCCCTTCAGGTCTTTCAGCAATTTCTTGTCTTCAACCCCCCAAAGCTTGATCAGCTTGTCAGGGTCACCAGATACGCTGGCTAACATTTTGCCATCTTTACTAAATGCCACAGCGTAGGCGTTGCCACCATGGGCCCCAAGGTTTTTCACTTCCTTGCCATCAGCAACATTCCACAGCCGAACGCTTTTATCCGAACTCGCACTAGCAAGCGTTTTGCCATCAGGCGAAAAGGCCACACTGTCCACAATTTCCGTGTGACCTTTGATTTCTCGAACAAGCTTTCCCTCGGCAGGGGCCCAAAGTCGAATGGTCTTGTCCACCGAGCAGGTGGCGATCAATTTGCCATCTGGCGAGTAAGTCGCGCAATAAACCGGACCAGTGTGCCCGCTAAGTACTTTCTTTTCTTTACCGTCAGGCCAGCTCCACAACTTGGCCGTGTTGTCAAAGCCTGCCGATAACAGCGTCTTGCCATCTGGAGAAAAAGATAAATGGTGCACGGGCGCCGTGTGGGCCTGCCAACTATCCGGCTGAGCCACCAATAAGCCCGTTGAGATTAATAATATGACAAGAATGTTAAGGGATAATGTTCGAGAAAGCATACTGGGCCTCGGGTTCAATCGTGCGCGGTTTTGTCGATGCAAATGCGAACTATAGCGGGAATAATAGGTTTAACACTTCGCCCGGCCCCACGCAACTAACCCATCCCGTCCAGACCCGGATTTACATACTGGATTCCAAAATTCAATTTTTGCACGCATCAAAAGCATAAGGCGGGCCTCTCCCAGCCCGCCCGCCGCTTCCCGGGTTGTTCTAGGGGCCCCCTTCAAGGAAGGGAGCCGCTTTTTATGGACTCAAATGTCGAATTCGTTGCGACGCTCGGAAAGTTGAGTCTGAAGACGCTGCACAATGCTCGAATGCATTTGGCTCACGCGTGACTCGCTCAGGTCCAGGGTCGCACCAATTTCTTTCATGGTCATGTCCTCGTAATAATACAAGATCATGATCAGTCGCTCGTTGCGGTTCAAACCCCTGGTCACAAGCTTCATCAGGTCGCGGTTTTGAATCTTCAGGGTAGGATCGATTGCCTTGCGGTCTTCTAGAACATCAATCTCGCTCACATCCTTGTAGCTGTCCGTCTCATACCATTTCTTGTTCAGGCTGACCTGAGTCACAGCGTTGGCTTCGGTCGCCATCTTGTGGAACTCTTCCAAAGGCAAACCAAGCTTTTCAGCCAGTTCCTCAGGGAAGGGGGGCCGCCCAAGAGCCGCCTCCAGTTGTTTGCGTGCCACTTCCAATTTGCTGGCTTTGCTACGAACCAGGCGGGGCACCCAATCCATGGTGCGAAGTTCGTCGAGCATGGCGCCACGGATGCGGGGTACGCAATAAGTCTCAAACTTCACCCCACGGCCCAGGTCAAACGCGTCAATCGCGTCCATCAACCCGAAAACACCCGTGCTCATCAGGTCGTCCAGCTCCACCCCGTCAGGCAGGCGAGCCCAAATGCGCTCGGCATTGTATTTTACTAGGGGAAGGTATTTTTCAATCAGAATGTTGCGAATTTCTACTGTGGGATTGGCCCGGTACTCTTGCCACATCCGGGTCACATCAATCTCTACATTCGTGGCCATGATTCCAGTTCCCCCGTGAAACAGCCACAAAGCCGGCGGTTGGACCGCGGACTCGCTGAAATCATGGCTTAGCAAACAGGGCATGGTGTCCCCGTTCCGGCCGTTCTACCTTCCCACCATCTCAAGGAGATGACAGGTCCGATGAGCGGCGCGCTGCGCCAGTTCTATTCAGCTTGTGGCTTGCTAAGTCGCTTCCCTGCTTAACAGGATTTCCCTAGGCGGAAAATCCCCCCCATTCAGATCGGTTCAAAACGCTGGTCGGCTTGAGTGAAAATGGCGGCTTTCCGCACTTTTTCAAAACCTGCCATCGCTTTTCCCCTACCTTTGTCACGACCGGCGAATCCTTCGCCGACCGCCCTCCTCACAGGCTTTCCCTTTGCCGCCCCCGCGGCTCAGGCACCCGCTTCAGATGGGCAGGCAAATGCCTTTTGTTGGCCGCCGTGTCAAGGAAAAAATGACCGAATTTTTGCAGATTTTTCCGGAATTTACATAAAACCCCAAACATACTTGCACAAAAGTGCAGCTTTGTACTTCTAACGCTCCATCATTTGCAAAATTTACACACATACACACACACATTGCGGGTG
>CAIWHS010000056.1 GCA_903912515.1 uncultured Planctomycetaceae bacterium | reverse complement strand
TCATTATCCAGGCTTGCACCAACAGAAAGCGAGGATGTGTTTTGCTGATGGGTGGCTTCGGCTCGGGCAAGAGAAACTTTCACCCCTGCACCTTTGGCATCATCTACCGCAGCATCGACTTGCAAGTTACCCAAAACAAAATTACCGTTTGCGGCACGGCCCGGACCGCCATGAGGAAAACTTTGATCGCTCAAGACCTCCAAACGAATCGATTGAATATTGCGGGCAGTTGTAACAGCCGAGAAAGTTAACACCTCCCGCGGTGGAGCCTTACCAATAGCTAGGTAAGAGCCATCCGCCTGACGCACAAATTGGGTTTTGGCAGTGGACTTTAGTTCACCATCGAGAAGGATCCACTGGGCATCGTTTGTGGAGCTCTTCAGGTATTTTTCAAGCTCCGTAGGCAAAGATTCGCGTTCAAACTTGGCAAGGTCCTCCTCCAAATTTTTGAGGCGAACAGCATGGCTTCCAGCTCTTTCGGCATTGGCAGTCGGATCTAGATCTAGCTCTTTTTCGGAACGGATAACGTTGGAAAATGCAGCCGCAAAACGATAGTAATCTTTCGCGGCAATAGGGTCGAATTTGTGGTCATGGCACCGAGCACAACCGAGGGTGAGACCTAAAAATGCCACCCCTGTAGTGTTCACCATATCGTCCAACTCATCGTAACGGGCTGATTCAAACTCAGTTTCGGTGAGTTGGGTGGGGAAAGCTCCCGCCCCCAAAAAACCCGTTGCCATCCAAGCCAAAGGGTTATTAGGTTCCAGTTCATCCCCAGCGAGTTGCCAACGGGCGAACTTGTCAAAAGGCAGGTCGGCATTGAACGCCTTGATAAGGAAATCACGGTAGGTATAAGCAGTCGGGCGGTCATAGTCTTGCTCGTATCCATGCGATTCGGCAAACCGGGCCACATCCATCCAGTGACGGGCCCAGCGTTCACCGTAATACGGGCTGGCCAGTAATTGATCGATAAGCTCCTCCCACGCCTGCTGTTTAATTTTGCCACCACCGGCATCTAATTTCCTGGACCACAAAGTCATTTGTTCCGGCGTGGGTGGCATACCCAAAAGGTCAAGCCAAGCCCGACGCACAAGAATTCTTGGGCTTGCGGCTGGGTTGGGATGAATCCCCTTGGCTTGAAGCTTGGCTAAAACAAATTGGTCAACCGGGTTGCGAGGCCAACCTGGAATCGTCGGGGAGGCAACAGTAGGGGGAGGCACCACTTGCAATGGCCTAAAAGACCAAAAAGACCTTCCTTCATCGAAATTAATCACCCGGGCAGGCTTGGCCCCTACAAGATTTGCACCTACACGAGGATCGGGGGCTCCCATTTTCACCCACCGCTCAAAATCAGCTATCACCACCTTGGACAATTTGCCCTTGGGGGGCATTTTTAGGTCGTCCTCATGGTGAAGCGATTTGATCAGAAGACTGGCCTCTGGTTTTCCCGGCAAAATAACTTGGCCTGAATCACCACCCTTTAGCCAAGCTTCGCGGCTATCAAGGGCCAAACCACCTTTTAATTTTTTTTGGCTGGCAGCCTTGGCGGAATGGCAATTTTGGCACTGTTCCACCAGCACCGGGCGGATTTTTTCCTCAAAAAAACGCAACTGATCAGCGGTCGGTGCCGGATCAGCATTGAAACAAATAGATGCAAAAAGGCAAAATGCGAGCATGAAAACCTCGCCTAGGTGGGGTATCCTTCTCATTAAACCCTGATTCGGGTGCCGGGGCAATGGTTTCCCGAGTACGCCACCAGTAAACCCTAAAAATGGAATTAGCCAAAATTCAGCAACCCAAACAGCGATTCATGATGAAAACCAACTATTCACGATTTTGGCTTTTAGTGATGGCCTCCCTTTTCTGCCTTGGAGCAGCCAACTCCTTGCATGCCCAAGATGGCAAGGCAAATGAAGAACCAGCAGCCCAAGAAGTGGGTGCCCTGTTTTTGCCCTGGCGAACCATCCAAGTCCCCAACGATAGGTTGCCTTGGGGAATTTACGAACCTGCGACCATGAGCCTGGATGGAAAGAATCTGACACCCGGATTTGAAGCGATGGCCAGCCGTTTTGGCAAAGTGGCCCTTCGATTCGAGGAGCGGGAGGAGAAAATAATTCTGGCTTTGAACAAACGCCCTATCCGCTACCAGCCTAACGATTGGGTGGAACTAGGTAATCGCGGCCATTTCGCCTATGTTCGAGCGGCGGATGACCGATTGATGTTTCGAATTGGCCTATTTATCGATTGGCTACGCGGAAACAAACAGAAGGCGGAAACGGCCATTGGCAAACAGGCGCTTGCAGAATTTGAGGATCTTTACAACAAAAACGAAAAGGCCAAGCTTGCCAATGGTCGCAAAAACGAACTGGCCGAATTGGACTTGGATTACTTTCTTTTTCAATACCTCGAGGGCCGCCCGGCCTTAATGCCCATACCGGGCACAAAAACAACTCTTTGTTCTTTTTGGGAGCGCGAACTGTGGGCGCACCAAAATGGCAAGGGGCGCTTCAACCATAACAGCCAAAAGGACCTGAAATTTATCGAATTTCATTGCCAAAAGTTCACTGGCGTGGACGGGTCACCTTTTAAAGGCAAGCACCGCAATCCGCCGCCAAGCCAGTTGGGGGATCCGGAAATACAGGACAAATAAAACCTTAACCATGCTTCTAATTGCCAGAACATGAGACAATCAGGCCAATATCTCCTTGATGATTTTCGGCCCTTCGGATGGCCCGATCAATCGGGCATTGAGACCTTGAAAAGGATAACTGAAGGTGAACGGATCAAGCCCCAATTGATGCAGGATAGTGGCCTGCAGGTCATGAACATCGACAGGATTTTCTTGGATGCGCCACCCCAGATCGTCCGTTGAGCCATAGGAAAGGCCCGGCTTGATGCCGCCGCCGGCCATCCAAACGGTGAAACAGTGGGGGTGATGATCACGCCCCAAACTCTTGCTCCCACCTCGCGCCTCATTCATGCTAGTGCGCCCAAACTCACCACCCCAAACAACCAGAGTGCTATCAAGCATGCCCCGACGGTCCAGATCACGAATCAAAGCGGCTATGGGCTGGTCAACTTCTTTGCATTTGCGCGGCAAGGCAGTAACTATGTCGTCTCCAGGGCCGGTTCCATGGGTATCCCAGCCCCAGTCAAAAAGCTGAACATAACGAACGCCTTGCTCCACCATGCGGCGCGCCAGCAAACAATTGGCGGCAAAACCGCCCTGCCCAACTGTCACACCATATTCGCGCAAAACTCCGGCTGATTCCCGGCTCACATCCATCACTTGGGGCACACTGGCTTGCATGCGGTAAGCCAGCTCATATTGCTCAATACGCGTGCGTGTTTCAGGATCGCCTGACCGCGCCAGCTCCACCTGATTCAATTTGTTCAGGGCATCCAAACCCTTGCGGCGCAAGGCACGGTCCATTCCCGCAGGATCAGAAACATAAAAAATCGGCTCCGGGCCTGAACGGCACTGCACCCCCTGGTGAACACTGGGCAAGAAGCCGGAGCCCCAAACGCTTTTTCCCGCGGTTGGGTCAGTACCACCTGAAACCAGCACCATGAACCCGGGAAGGTTGGAATTCAGACTGCCCAAACCATAGGTGGCCCAAGCGCCAATTGCGGGATAGCCTGGGCGGTTTTCGCCCGTATGCACAAACAGTTCCGCCGGGGCGTGATTGAACTCCTTGGTCTTCATTGAACGGATCACGGTCAGCTTATCCGCCACCGTTTGCAATTGGGGCAATAAGCTACTCATCCACTGGCCGGATTGACCATATTGCCCGAATCCATGCGGTGACCCCAAAAGCGTTGGGTGGCCCTTGATAAAAGCGAACCTTTCACCCTTCAGCAAACTGTCGGGACATGGCTGAAGGTGGTGCTTTTTCAGTTCGGGCTTGTAATCAAACAGATCTTGCTGGGGTGGCGAGCCTGACATGTGCAAATAGATGACAGCCTTTGCCTTAGCCGGGCTTTTCGGCGCCAAAGGCCCTGCCTGAGCCTGATGGGCCATATACATACCCCCCAAGGCAAGGCCTGCGCCCATGAATTGCCTTCGGGTTTGATGCAGGGCCTCGGCCATACGAATGAAGTTGGGCTGGGTCATCTAAACACCCCGTTTCAGGACTGACTAAATCTGTGTCTGAAGCATCAGTTGCGGGTTAAAAAAGCATCTGTGTTCAATAAAATGTTCGCCACATTAAACAATGCCGCCTTTTCGGCTGGGGCCATCCCGTCAGGCCACTTCGCATCGCCCGCCAGCTTCTCGGCCCGCCCAGACGAAGCGGCCAAATCCGCGAATGCAGCAGCGTGAAGGTCGGCAAGAGCGGCTAACTCTCCGGCAGAAGGTGATCGGCCAAGGCAAAGCTCAAAACCTCTGGCAATACGCCCCGGAGTATCTGCAGACTCGCGGGCCATTCTGGCTGCCAAGTGCTGGGAAGCTTCTACAAAAACCGGATCGTTTAGGGTGACAAAAGCCTGCAAGGGCGTGTTTGAGCCAAACCTTCGAATGGTGCAAGCTTCACGACTGGGAGCGTCGAATGCCTGCATATTGGGAGGTGGAACGGTACGACGCCAAAAAGTGTAGATTCCACGACGGTGTGCATCTTCACCTTTGGAAGTTGGGTAGGTGCGCTCACCATTGAATGCCGCCTGCCACAATCCATCGGGCTGGGGAGGGTAGACTGAGGGCCCACCCAACTTGCGATTGAGCAAACCGCTCACTGCCAATGCCTGGTCGCGCACCGCTTCAGCTTCAAGACGACGGCGCGGAAACCGTGCCAAAAAGATATTGTCAGGGTCTTTCGCCAAATGATCGGACCGCACAGTGGATGCTTGTTGATAGGTGAAACTACTTATTAACAACTCTAGCAAGGCACGATTGTCCCACTTCAGGCGTATGAACTCACTCGCCAACCAGTCGAGTAATTCGGGATGACTGGGCTTGGTCCCCATGAGCCCAAAGTCTTCCTCGGTTTCCACCAAGCCACGGCCAAACAGCATAGACCATACACGGTTAACCTGAACTCTGGCGGCCATGGGATTTTGTGGGCTGACAATCCAGCGCGAAAGTTTCAGCCGATCGGCAAGGCCCTCAACCTGGGGGCCAATGGCCCTCAGTACTCCCGGTTGCACCTCGTCACCCGGATCAAGAAAATTACCTTTGATTAGCACCTTTGTTCCGCGTTTTTTTCCTTCGGGTAATTCTTCCATAACTGGAGTGCTAACAACCTGTTTTTCCAATTCAATTAGGCTCTTTTTCACCTCGTCCCGTTTGGCTGCGTTTTGTTTTCCCTCGGGGGACAAAGGCAACCAGATGGCAGTAACGATTTTTCTTTCCGTGGCGGTCCAATTTTCGGGGTTGGCTGCAAGAGCTTTCAAAAGTCCAGAATCAGGAAGGGCCAAAACAGAAACACCAGAACGACTACTCAACCGAAAACGGCCAAGCACATGCCTGGTGCCATAATTTTGCCTCAGAGTCAGATTTACCGGCAAATCGCCGACTGGCCTAGCTAATCGCAATTCCAGCGTGGAGGGTTTGCCAATTGCCCCTCCCACAGCCCAACCCTTGCCCGGCTCACCTTTCATCAAAGCTTCGGCGGTGAATTGCGGCTGTTCATGGGTGGCCTTGGCCGTCAGGATTGCCACACTACGAGGCCCATTGGGATCAACCTCCAACGAAACACTTTCACGCGGTGCCTTGGCCAGTTTCTTCTCCCACAAAATTTGGCGTTTGTCATCCAGGAATTTCACCACTACACCGTCCAGCCTGTCGGGCAGGTTGGCTCCAGTACGGTTATGGATGACAACTTTATCAAGCGGAGTGGAAGTACCCAGATCCACTTCCCACCACGGGGAAGGATCGGCCACCTGAGTGTGGGTTACCGAACCGTTTTCGTGGTTTCCGTCAATATTCCCGTCAATTGCCTTCATGGCATCGCCACCAAAACCGGTGGATGACTGGGAGGCTTTACCCTTGCGCGCCAGGTTTTCTGGCCCACGAAAAGCCTGCACTTCGGCCACATGCAGCAACTTGTCAGACCCAGGAAGTTCCAGACGGATAAACCTGCCCACAACCGGCTTGCCACCTTCTGGCACCTCATGGAGCTGAATCTGGTCGATGACAAAATTACCTTGGCCCCAACCCGGCCCCCCCTGAGGTAAGCCATCGGCTGGCAAAACTTCAAGCCGCAGGTTCTGCACCCCTTTGAGCCCATTTGCCAGTTTGATGCTGTAAGTTGATTTTTCGGCTTCACCCAACGCCCGGATCACCCCGCCTTCTCCACTCTCCAGCCGCATTCCAGCAGTGGCCGAAAGGGCGGATGGAATTAACGGCTGCCAATCTTTTTCCCCATCCACTACGGCCTTGGCGAAATCCCGAAATGCGCTGGAATCAAAGCGCGCCAACCGATCCGATTCCTTTTCCAGTTTTTCCAGACTGGAGAGCAATTCCTTTTTGCGCCCTATTTGTTCAAGAGTAGGGGTGGGAAGTCGGGGGAGGTCTTCAGAATTATCATTATCTGCGGTTTGATTGAAAACCGCATAAAATTGGTAATACTCTTTTTGGCTAATTGGATCAAATTTGTGACTGTGACATTTGGCACAACCAAGGGTCAGCCCCAAAAACACTTGGCCGGTGGTGTCCACCCGATCCTTCACGGCTGCTGTGCGAAATTCTTCCCGATCTGTTCCCCCTTCCGTATTGGTCATCGTGTTGCGGTGAAAAGCTGTGGCCAGCTTTTGGTCGATGCTGGCGTCCGGTAACAGGTCACCTGCTAACTGTTCGATCACGAATTGATCGTAAGGCATATTTTTGTTGAAGGAATCCACTAACCAATCACGGTACCGCCAAGCGTAGGGGCGTAAAGGGTCTGAGCCATATCCCTTGCTGTCCGCATAACGAGCCAAGTCAAGCCAGGGCCTTGCCATTCGCTCACCATACCCCGGATCAGCCATCAATTCCCGGGCCAGGCGCTGCACTGCGTCCGGCCCTTTGTCTGCAACAAACGCCCTGACCCTTTCAGGTGAAAGCGGCAAACCTGTCAGATCCAGAGCCAAGCGACGGGCAATGGTAGCCCGGTCCGCCATTGGACTCGGGGCCAGGCCTTCTTTGTCGAGGCGGGACTGAATGAAGGCATCGACTGCGTTGCGCACCTGAGAAGGATCCCTAAGCTGGGTAGCCAAGTTATTTTTCAGGGGCTGGAACGACCAATGCGTGCTGGCTACCGAAGTGGTGCCACTATCGGCATACGGAGCCCCACTATCAATCCACCGACTGACAAGCGCGGCCTGTTCTTTGGTGAGCGGGTCGCCCTTGGGGGGCATGCGTTTCCCATCCCGCCCCGCGATACGGGAAACCACCGAACTTTCGGCGCTTTTGCCAGGAACAACTCCCTTTTTACCAGTGTCACCTGATTCTGTGGCAAGCACTCTCGAATCGAGGCGGTAGCCACCTCGCTGTTTGTCGGGCCCATGGCATTCAATGCAACGGGCTTTCAAAAGGGGCTCAATTTCCTTTTTAAAATCAACGGCAGGGCCAGAACCCGGGTCGGCAAAAGCCCCGGATGTGGCAATCAGGCAGTATGAAAATCCCATCACCCAGCTTGTCAGTGGCGATCGCATGATCGGCTCCTGTGAGTCCCAAAGGCGTCACCCAGCAACAACCGCATCAATGACCGTGGCTATTCTTCTTGAACATGCCATGTCCCCGGTCGCCTTTTGCGTAAACATAGGCCAAAAGGTCAAGAATCTCATCCTTGGTCAACTTGTCGAGCAACCCTTTGGGCATCAGCGACACCTTGGATTTTTCACGCGTCTCGATTTGTGCCTTCTTAACAATGGTAGGCGTCACGCTGGAAAGGGGGTTTTCAATCAGGCTGATAGAATCCTTGTCCTCTGTGACTGCCAGCCCAGTTACCACCTTGCCATTATCGAGGGTGATCACATCAGACATGTATTTGGCATCAATTTTACGGGATGGTTCCAAAATCTCCCGCAATACCTCAGCCGGGGTCCACTTGGGATCCAGTTCACCCAGTTTGGGCCCAAAGGCGTTACCTTTGTCATCAATTTTGTGACAACTGATACAACTGGTGGTTTCAAACAGCTTCTTGCCCCTGACAAAATCGCGTCCAGGTTCGAGCATGCTGACCGCTTGTGACAAATCCTCGAACTTCCATTCCTTGCGCTCACGCCGATCAGCCAATAAGGGGTCTTTCGTAACCAGAGCCACTTTTTTCAAATACCCATCCGGGTCGGCCTGCCAGGCTGCCAAATCAGCAACCACAACTAGCGCACCATACATTCGGCGCCAGTGCCCCGGATAGGTGCAAACATAGGGATAAATTCCCGGTTCCGAAGGTGCAGTAAAAGCCAGTTGCTGAGTCTCGCGTGTTTGTAACAACTTGCTGGCCAGCAGAACCTTGTCGGAACGAGGCACAAATTGCCTAGTGGCGGCATCCGCCGCAGTGGCGGAAGCTTCGGCCAACATACCCACTTCCTCCAGTGAGCCGGGTTTGAGAATGACCAGATTGTGCGGCATGAGATCATCATTGCCAAAAACAAATTCAACCGGCTTCCCAGCTTGAACTACCAAGGTTTCCTGGTCGTAGGCCATTCGCTCCGGCAAGGTACCCAACCGCAGCACCCGCACCGCCAAATCAGCAAGCTTGCGGCGGGCCCTGCTGCCTTCATCGGCAGGCAAGGCCGTGGCTAGCGTGTCTACCAGTTGAATGTAATCAACCGCAACCGAACTAGTGCGCGCCTTTTCCGGAATTGCCTGAATAGACTCCAAGGCCATGGCAACCAATTTCCCTGACATCTGTTTGTCCAGTGCCCCAGATGGCAGCTTCAGAAGGGCACGAACAGCTTGCGCCCGCTCATCATCTGCCAAGGCCACTTGGGCTAAAATCGTGGCTGCTTCTTTCTCACGCCCCGAAATTGTTGTCAGCGCCATCATCGCCTCACGGCGAAGCATGCGCGCAGGGGATTCCCCGGCCACTTCAACCCTTTCCTTCTCATCCGGTGCAGGTATTCCCTTCTTTTCAAAGATCACCTTGCGTTGGCCATCCAGAACCTTAACTGTATGATTGGCAAGTCTTGACCCCAAATTCCCATCGGTGCGGTTGTAAACCAAAACCGCATCAATTGGAAACTCACCGCCCAAGTCAACTTCCCACCACGGGTTATTTTCACCTTCAGTGCTATGAGTTTGCCCCTCTTCGGAAAACGAGCCAGAATTGCGGCCATCAATTCCCCGTGAAGCTGGCGCATTGAACGATGTGCTACTTTGTTTGGCTGTGCCTTTGCGAGCAATATTGACTCCATCACTCATCACCTCAACTTCTGCCAAAGTCAGGGTGCGCTGGCGACCGGGGAGTTCAATACGGACAAACTGCCCCAAAACATTTTTCTCCTTCCCATTTTCAACTTCTTTTTGGGCCAAAGGAGCAATACGGTCAAACAGGGCACGGCGTACCTCCTCCGACCGCATCAGGAAAACCGCCGCCACCAAATCACGCTGCGACTTCACCGATGCCGCTGCACGCTTCCAAGTAACCTCTGCATTTGAATCAATTCCCAAAAGCATAAGCCAGCCAAACTGGCGAAGAATTGGGGAAGCTCCCTTGTCGGCCAATACCTCAATTTGCGGACGAACAGCGGTTAATTCCATGGCTGGACGACCGGGCAAAAACCTGGCCAAATCAACCACCAACTGCCCCGACTGCCCCTCGGATGAACCCGCAAGGCGGGAAATGAGATTCAGCAATAAGGCAGCTTGGCTTTGGTTCCGCTCAGCAGCCAAATCTTCCAACGCCTTCAGGCGGGAGGTGTCATCAATTCCGGCCCGCTGGATAATTTCTTCCATCACGGCTGAGGTTCGGGCTTCTTTCATCAGCAACGCGGCTGGAAGGCTTTTCAATTGAAAACGGATAGCCACATCAGTTTTGAATTCGACCTTTTTTCCAGACGCCAATGCTTCTTTGTAAGCTGGCTCCAGCACTCGAAGAACCTCTGCACGCATGAAATCCACCAAGGGATCCGCAGGCTGGGCCCCCGCGATAATGGGAATCTCAATCGCATCCGTCGAGGCGAAAAAGCTGGACGCCCGAACCGCTTCAAGGCGCACCCTTGCCTCAGGATCGGCTGCCAACTTGCGCAAAGTGGCTAATGGATCAACCAAGCGTTCACGCCAGGCAATCAAAACCCGCGTGGCTGCAGCGCGGGCCTTGTAATTGTTTGAGTTCAAAACCCGGTTTAACAGCTTGGCGTTAACCACATCGTGGCTTTGGAACAACCACAAGGCCTCTAGCAAATCGTGAGCCTCGGTAAGGTTTTCTGCCCAGCTCTCGGCAACAGCGATAACTTCGGCGGTAGGTCGACTGGCAAGCTCCTTGCGTGCCGCCATACGCACCAGATCGACGCCGTTTTTTAATTGTTCAAGCAACTGGCCAATGGTCATTTCGGCGATATTGGGAAACTGTTGAGCTCCCCCCTCATAGGTCACCCGGTAGATACGACCATGTTCCGTATCCCGACTGGGATCGCGCAAATTGTGCTGCATGTGGCCAATGATCGGATTGTGCCAATCGATGAAATAAATCCCACCATCAGGCCCCATCTTGATATCGGAAGGCCGAAAGTTTGGGTCGGTTGAGGAAATGATTGGTTCCAGTTCTTCACCCACAAGAGCAGCACCCTTGTCTGAAATCTTGTAGCGCAGCAAACCCTGAAATCCGATCACATTGCCGACAATCAGATTCCCTTGGTAATCGGCTGGGAACATGTCGCTGGAAAGATATTCCATGCCTGGGCATGGGCGGGTGCGCTGTTGGTAAACCTGCGGCGGGCGGTTATGTTTCTGTGGAAAAGGCAGATTACTGCTGAAAAGCGATGCCTGGTACGGGTTGGAACCCGTACCATCCACCACAATATCCTGGCCCCAGCGATCAAAAACATGACCATGCGGATTGGCAAATCCAAATGTCACATAAACATCAAATTTTTGGGTTCTTGGCTCGTAACGAAATACACCACCATTCGCACAGCGACGGACAGGGCCATGGGGAGATTCAACCTGGGTGTGGTGAAAAGTCCCCTCCTGGAAGTAAATAGAACCGCCACCATCGGTGACAAAACTGTTGGATGTGTGGTGAGTATCGGCCGAGTCAAGGCCATGGAGAATCCGTTTCCTCACATCCGCCTTGCCATCGCCATCGGTATCTTTCAGATACATCAGGTCTGGTGCTTGGGCGACAATCACTCCTCCATCATAAAAATCGAATCCCGTTGGGTTGTGCAAATCATCGGCAAAAACCGTCATCTTGTCGGCTTTGCCATCTTTATTGGTGTCTTCCAGAATGAGAATTTTGTCATTCATGGGATTTTTCGGCTTCCAGTGAGGGTAGGTTGGCCAAACTGCCACCCACAACCGGCCCTTAGAATCCCAAGCCATTTGCACAGGATTACCTAATTCTTTCCACATCTCCTCCGAGGCAAAAAGATTCACTTTAAGCCCGGGAGCCACCTTCATTTTCTCGACCGATTTTTCCCCTGAAAGGAAAAGGTGCTTGCCACCATCCAACGGGCCGGGCTTGTTGGTTTGAACCGGAATGAAATCAGGAGTGTTACTGTCATCGGCTTTGGCAGATTGTCCTTGGGCTGCCGCATGAATCACCTTGTCACGATTGGCACACATAGTCTCCAATATTTCCAATTCCCTGGCCATAACCTCACGGTTACTCTGCCCGCCCACAAATTTCAGGTCTGCCCGCCCGCCAAAAATGGAATAGCCATCCGTCACGCGGTATCGCTGAAACCAGTACCAGTCTTTGTCCATCACTGCCGCGCGGGTGGACTGAAAGAACTGGTCGGCAATCTTTTTTTGCCCAAAAAGCGACCTAACCAACAGCATGGAAACGAACTCAAAGCCGGCTTCGTTGAGGTGAACCCCGTTGATGGTGTAAGGAGCCTGGCGAATTTCCGGAGTGCCGCTGGCCTGAAAGGCATCTGCGGTTGGACCAAACAAATCAACAAAAACAACCTTTTTAAGTGCAGCAACTTTCCTAATGGCAGCGGTGTATTCGCCGAGACGCTCGTTTATTGCCTTTGCCCCTTCCCGCCCGGACCCTGCTTCAAAAGCGGTAGGTGAGCAAAGAACCACCCGGGGAGATTGGTTACCATCAAATTTGGCACCCAAAAGGTGGTCAACATAGGTGGCCAACTCTTTTTCAAATGCCTCTAACCCTTCTCTACCGGCAAAGGATTCGTTGTAGCCAAACATGGCGATAACCACGCTCGCCTTCACTTTGGCAAGCCATTGGTCGGGCGATCCAAAATCTGCTGAGCGCAGACGCAGGTTCAATTCATCTCCGGAAAACCCTAAGTTGCGCAAAGTTAGCCCATAACCGGGATGCGCCAACTGCAGGCTGGCCTCGAACCCATGCCCTAGGTGCTGCATCCGGTCGGCCAAGGTATTGCCAACAATGGCAATACGGTCACCCTTGAAAAACTCAAAGGGAATTTTGCCCCCCTCCTGCGCAAAATTCGGAGTAGCCAAAGTTACAGAAACCGCAAGCACCAAGAGGTTTGCGAAATTAACGCGTGCCATCAACCACATGGGAAAGTTCCTTGCTGGCAATCATGGAAAGGGGAGGCAGGATGACCATCCTAACCTGCCGAAAAGCCCAAGGAAACCATGGAATGTACGAGCCATCCATAAGGACTAAATAAAATCAAACAAAACGATAAATGAAAATAATATAATTATATCATTTTATAACAAAATGCCAGCCAATTGCTTGCATTCCAATTGGATGCCGAGTGTCGAATCAAGAAATGCTTTTTAATCTCGTGTATCCGAATCCCTAACGCATATCCCTAAAACACAACCTGCTACCGCCAATTTGGGGCCGCTCGCCTAGATTTCAACCATCTAGGTCAAGGTTGTAAACTCACGCTTCCAAATTTCTAAGTCATTGAAGTATTGGGATGCACTTATTTTGTTTTTTCCTAAGGAAAAATCGTTCGTCAAT
>CAIWHS010000055.1 GCA_903912515.1 uncultured Planctomycetaceae bacterium | reverse complement strand
TGCCTTCCATCAACAAACTCATGCCAGAAAGGGCAGTCATTGAGATAGGGTATTGGCCATTTGCTTCCCAATGTCCATCCCGAGACTGTTGCTGAACAAGCCAATCCAGCCCCTTACGAACACATTCCTTGTATTCTTGGGGAATATCCTCTGCCCGAGCAGGCAAACAATTTGACACAAATGCTAACATTAGGATTAACGCTATTAAAATTTGACGCATGGCCATCCCCCAAAAATGGAATGTGATGCGGTGAATTATTGCAAAAACTTGCAAGCTTGGCATTTGAATCATTTACCACCTGGCCCTGTAACCTGATGAATAATTCTGGCTCCAGGTGCCTCCAACTCTATGCGGCCTTTTTTGGTATCTAATTTAAAACTCTGGAAAGGTTGCAAGTTGGGCCTTTCATCGTCTATAAGGCGCTTACCTGACCGTTTGTCGATACTGAGGAAAGCCCCAACTCCCTGCCTTGTATTACCATTTCCAGGTTTCGTGTAACGGCTGGAAAAAACCACTATGGGCATTTGGGAGAAATTTTCCATTACCAGCATTTGATTTTTTGCATTCACGCGCCAAGCTGTTTTGCCGGTAGCCTTGTCAAATGCATACAGCTCACCATTGGCAGGTAATTGTTGAAAACCAGAGCCCAAATTAAAGTTGGAAGCAACCATGGCTCCTGGAGCTGAAGGTTTGTTCAACAGCAGGTAGCTTTTTTCAGTATCTACCAATACCCTCGCTTGCGCATTCTGGGCATGCATAGGATCGACCTTTGACGACATTTTTTCGCGGCCGGTCATAGCATCTAGCCTTCGGAATTTCCCGTCCGGCTCAACCCATGAAACAGCCGAGGATTCTTGATCTTCGGCAAATTGGCTGCCGGCAGGGGCCGACACTTTCCAAATTTCCTTATTGCAGTTCATATCCACGCCAACAATTGAAAGGCCACCATCTGCCGAGTCACCAGAATAAACCAAAATATCTCCCTGAATTATCAGCTTTTTCTGGTATTTGCTTGCCAGGTCTGAGCCAGGAATCACCACACCGTCAGCAAAACGAACCAACCGGGTGCCCTTTGGTTTACCATCCTGATCCGTTTCAACCACAAGCAGATTGCTGCCAACGCCGTGGATTCGAGAATCTCCACGGACATCCTCGCGAAGCCAAAGCTTTCTCCCTGTTATCGGATCGAGGCCCATCAAGCCGTCGCGTGAAAGTACAGCAACCACTCCTCCTCCAAGCACAGTTGCTTCCCCCAAACGCATTTTCCACCCGTCCTGGAACTGAACCAGATTTCCGCTAGTACCCTTTTCCGGCATTTGAATGGAATTAATTTGGGAAATGGTTTGGCCTGCACCTTCTCGGGGGTTATGGCGATTCAAATTCCACAATTCATTGCGATTTGATTCGTGCTTTTGCAGAGCGTCGATTAAATGTACGGCATTTATGGCCTCAATCAAAACCAAATGCCCTCGAGCCTGGTACCCCAATCTCAAAGGATTACTGCTTCCGCCAAATACCAATTGTGCGGCTTGCGGTTGGCCAATTAAGTTTTCCCGGGAAAGAACCTCATTAAGAACCTCCGCCCCAGTGGCAGCATCCACTAATCGAAGCTGGTTATAATTCGACCTACCGGAATTAAATTGAAGCGACAACTTTAAACGCCTGAACATCGGCAAAACATCGCCTTCTGGAAGCAAGGTGACAGCCTGATTGTAGCGCGGATTGTTACTGGAATTTGGCTCTACTGGAAGCGCCTTCACAATTCCCGAAGAAAACCAATTGGATGATCCAGAAATAAAGGGAATCATGCGGTGGTCAGACCAAGCCTGAGCTAACCACTCTGAACCACTGCGGCCTCTTATCTGGGTGTCGGCATACTTTTGCGCAATCAGTCGATAGAGTTCAGCGGCATCATCTGAAAGGCCTTTGGCAAGATATAATTCCGCCAGCTCAACCAATGCTTCACCTGCCTGACTTGGTGATGATGCAAATTGTTGGAGATTCATCAGATCCTGCTCAGCCTGGAGGAACCCGCTTGCACTTCCATCCAAAGCCAGGCGCTTTGCCAACTCGAATTGTGCAGACCTGCCGGATTCCAGCATGGACCCAAAGACCTGAGCAAATTTACGCAGTTCCACAATTGGTGCGTTTTGGGATTTCATTTCAGTCCAACGGCTTGAAACCCTTTTTTCCAATTCTGCTCGGGAAGTGGCATCAGCCTTGGAAACCATTGCCGCAATTCTTCCGCGGGCCCAAACATCTGGTGTAGCCCTAAGACCGGTTTCTTCTATCACCGAGTCCAAATCCGCTTCAACGGCCAAGGAAGCAATTTTCAGATAGGTATCAAACGCCTCTAAAACCTTACCTTGGGATTCCCGGCCTCGCGCTAAAAGCCGCAAATAAATTGCCTTTCGTTTCTTTTCCTCTCGCCTTACCTCTTCGATTATTTGGGCATTTGCTTGGGCGGGCAATTCCATGGTGCATGTAGATTCAAAATCAGCTAGAAATGATTCCGCTTTAATAAAATCGCGCCCAAAAAATTCAACAAAAGCTTCATGCAAACTTTCCCGAGCTTTGGAAAGCACCCCGGGAGCAGGATTAGAACGCACAGATTTGGCCAAATCTTCGACAGCCCCCATCCAATCACCTTTATCAAGGCGCATTTGGCCCCGTTCCATCAATCCAATGGGGTCATTGGGATTTGCCTTAATTCGTGCATCAATCTGAGCAAGTTTCGCTGAAAGCAAGGGATAAGCCGCAACATGGTCGTTTGACAAAGAAAACATCTCCCCGTCATGGAAGACCAAGTTTCCAACCGGTAGGGCCTTTCTGCTTCGTGTATGAGAAAGGATTTCTCCCTTAACCAAATCAATCACACAAATTTCAGGCTGCTTACTTGATTCCGTCCCACGAAGTGGAAGATAGAGGGTATTTTCAGCGACAGAGGCATAGCCAGAAGGTGAACCAATATCTACCCCCCAAACTTTCTTGCCTCCTTCGCGTAAATCCAAAGCGCGAACCTGTTTTTTTCCAACCACAATTACTTTTCCCTGGCGCACTCCTGCCAGATAAAGATCATCGTCTTCCCGGCGAGATTTCCATTGAAGTGCCCCATCCTTAAGCCCAAGGCATACGATTGATTGGGAATCGGGGGAGGTGAAAACAACCCGACCATCTGCAATGCGAGGGGGTGAGGACTTCCATGCCCCAGTTGCTGTTGAATTATTGCTGGCCCCGGGATTCGGAATTCGGCCAGGGACTGGCCGCCGTGGAAACCCGGGAGGCATATTTCCTGGCATCATGCCTGGAATTTGATTTAAATTATTGCCGCTTTCACCCAAATCACGATAAGAGTAAGCCCATACGAAACTTCGGGTCAACAACTCGACCCCCATGACAACGCCGGCATTGGTCGGGCAGACTAAAATTCCATCAGCATAAGCTAGATGAGTAGCACTAGTTCGACGGCTAATATCTTGCTGCACCCTGTCACGCACCGTGCACAAACGCTGAATCCCAAGTATACGACCAGACGCAGCATCAACAGTAACTAGTCGCAATTCTTGCTGTTTTTCATTTAGCAGAAAAAGGCGATCCCCCATCGGTAATGGCGAGCCCAGAAACAGACTTTCCAAAAGCTCGCCACCCTGAGCCCCATCTTTACCACCAAGACGCCAAAGCAATTTACCGGTAGTAAGGTGATACGCTTCGATTCGATTTTGTACCACTGCTTCCAGCACATCGGAACCATATCGGGCAAAGGCATTGGCTGGGCCTTCCATTGGCCCGCCCGGAAACCCTCCTCCAAACCCAAACACCGGAGGAATTTCAAAATCAACAACGGTGAAAACCCTTTGGCCATCACTGGAAATGGTACCAACCGTTGAATTTTCGAAAAGCAGGCTTGGATTAAGGTTATTAGACATCCCGTTAGCATTACCGGAAACGAATGAACCCAACCAGCTTTCAAGGGCATCTCGGTGTTTTGGCTTGCTCAGCAAAGCCCCATGGGCCATACGGTCCATAGACCAATCAATCGGATTGGCCCAATGGATCGTGCCGGTTTTCAAATTTCGGGCGACCAATCCGCCATGGCTACGGTAAACAGCCAGTGAAGTGCGATTGTCCTGGGTACCAATATCCAAGGCCAAAGGCTGTTGTGCAGGAATTATTGCTAAATTTTTGTCTTGGGTAAGATTTTTTTCGACTTCAGCCAGTTTGTCCCTTGTGTTCACGCCACCAGGTGCAGGCAGAGCAATAGTAGCTCGATCGGGTAGAGGGACAAATATCCGCTCCAGAACCGTTGGTTCAATTTTCCAAGCCGACTCAAGAAAAGGCACACCACCCTGCGACACTGCATTTCGCCTGAAATCGCCTCCTACCAATTCCCAATCCAAAACATTCCCCAGCACGGCAGCGCCACCGCTTGCAACTTGGCCGCGTAGCTCTTGGACAGAGCGCTTTCGTCCTGCGACGCTTAACTCTCTCAGGCCACGCTCTTCCATGCGTTTCCAAACCATTTCTTCCCCAGATTTATCCCCCGAAAGGCGCATGGCAACAGCCCCCTTAAGCCAGATTGTTTCTGGCAATGGAGCTTCATTTTTGGGATCACTTTGGAAGAGGCGATCAAAACAAAGGGCAGCAGCTAGAGGATCACCACGATCCAGATGGTAGGACGCTAGCAATGCAGCAGACTGACGGCCTGCATCGGTGTGCAAAAAACCTCGAAAAACATTGGAGAGCTGCTCCAAGTCTCCTTTGTCCTTGGCATCCTTTAGCTGATTGGCGGCCACCTGGCCATATGCCGCTTGGTACAAGTCTTTGGCATCTTTAGGCAGAAGAGAAATCATCTTGCCCGCCAAGGCTCGAATACTCAAATCCTTGCCTTGAACCGCCATACCGGGTAAAGCCTCACCAAGGAGCTTGGCAAGATCTGGAGTGACCCGAATAAAAACATCTTCCCCAGTTTCAACCAACCGTTGCAGAATGGTTACCGCTTTTGCCCAATCTTTCTCTTTAAGATAATCGACAGCCGCATCTAACCTTTTGTTCAACTCAGGGTCCCTGGGCAGGTCTACCCCTGATTCCAATGCGCCCTCATTTCCGTTAGCCGGTGCCGGTTGGAAAATCCCTGGCGCAACTTGAATTTGGACTTGGGAAAAAACTAATCCACAAGCTGTCAACAAAACTATCGAGGAACCAATTTGCCATTTCCAGTTACAAAAAGCTTTGTTGGCGTTTGCCAGAAATTTTTGCAGAGCCGTAATCGTGTGGAAAATTTTCGAAAAATTCTCAGGCCTTTCGGAATTCCGTTCCAGCGGCATCGGAATCCTCCATAAACTTGCAAGAACTAATTTAAATAACAAAGCGTCACTTAAACTGCTGACTACATTCTGCCGGGGCCAACAACGATGGGCAAGGACTACCCCCATTAAATAACGCAGATTTAAAGGCACTAATTAAAATACCGAACCAGCAGCTGTAAAAAATTTCCACCGAATAGTCCAAGCAATTAAAAACCCCTCATGGAAAAAGGGGAACAATTGGGTTACGGGACTAAATCCAAGGCTTTTTCGTGTTTGTGGTCGTGAAACCTTATTTCAGTTTTGTTAACCTCAAAAACTTTGGCCCATGCTTTGACACCAGTTCCTTCCACCCCAAACAAATTTAATTTGGGAGGAGGGTTTGACGCCAACAAACCCGACAAGCCACCAAATCTCAGTGCCCCCGGGAGAAACATTGGCAATTCTCCGAAATCCGACCATTCACTTTTCCCCAATTGCTCATAGTTAAAATTCCCCAAATCAGCTATCACCCCGCTGATCTCATCTCCCATCAGGCATCCTGCTACCGCTGCTGCTGTACTGCCTGCCAACCATGGTTTTTTGCCGGTTTCGGAAGCAGATCTAACTACCGTGCATACATCCCGAACCCACTCGGCCAAAGCCGGCCGATTGTATCCATAGGTGAACATTATTTGCACTTTTCCAAAGGATTTCCTCCATTCTTTAGACTCCCTATTAAACGAATGAGATGGCAACAAAACTGCCCAACCTTTTGCTAGCAATTCCTCCACGGGAGGTTCGGTGGATTCGCCCACCCAAATAACTGTTCCCAAAACCTGGCTTTTAGGCTCAAAGCGGTCACATGCAACCTTGCGACCACTTTTGGAATCAACCACTGACATTTTTGTGGCATTAAGCCCGGAAGCGCTTTTCAATTGCCCTAAAATCTCAACCTTAATATCCGCGGTCTTTATGGAAGCCAAATCAAATGCAACCCTGACAAAAGGGCCCACTGCCTTCTTCCAACGATCGGCCCCTCCTTCACCTTGAACATTAAGAGAACCAATCCAATTCGATTCCTGTTTTTCCAAAGAAGCCCTCAAAAGATCTGCCGACAAGGCGGTTGTGACGCGTGGGTGTTCTTTATCGAACACCGACAACTGGGCAGGAGGGACCGGCACAAATGCCCGCTCACGCACAGGTCCATCGCCTCCCATGCCGAGATAGCGGTTCATCCATCCATACATGAATTCCCGAGATTTTTGATTGAAGTTATGACCATATTCTGGCCAGCACTTAGCATCCACCAAGCCTTGTTGCCCGGAAAGTGAATAGAGTTTCTTCAATTCCGGCAGCCCTTCCTTCTCGATCGCAATAGTCCAATCATCAGCACCACTCATCGCCAAGGGCCTTGGGTAGAAAAGACCTGCGATCTCAACATTTCCAGTATTAATTCTTAAATAGGGTGCATTTTCGCAAACACAACCACCCTGCATCCGAGATCCAACCATCACTGCCGGGAAAGCAACCGCAGGTCTGGAATCAAGGGCTCCCAACAAGAAAGTTTGCGTACCACCCCCACTAGCGCCCGTGACGCCAATCCGCTTGGGGTCGACCTCTCTCATGGACAGGACATAATCCAAGGCGCGAATACTGTTGATGGTTTGAAGCTGGGTTTGCCCCTGAAGATGCAGCAAAGCACGGGGATCCTGAAAACCATCACGGTGGGAAATCGGGCCGTTGTCAGCGTAGCCCACCATGTCGTAATGAAAAACAACCGCCCCCATCATGGCTAAATTGGCACAACGGGCCTGAAGGGGATATCGGGCTCCCTCCATATTTGACTCCGCACCGGTTTCAATTTCTTTTTTGGCAGACGCATCAGAGTTTTCGTAAAACCTTCCGTTTTGCCAGTGACCATGAGGGCAGAGCACCGCAGGCCTTTTTCCTTCTTTGATCGCTGCATCCCCTTTGGGGGTATAAAGCGAACCGGTAACCAATAAGCCGGGCACACTTTCAAAATAAACCGAACTGACTGTGTATTCCGGACGCTCGGCAACAATCCGGGTCACTGGATTTAAGGGCGCAAATTTTGGCATTGGATATACCCCAAGAGACACTTGGAGTTGCTCGCGAACCTTGGCAGACCTTTTTGCCCATTCCTCCAAATTGGAAGGAGGATTGAAAATAAAATCTTTGTCATTCAAAGTGCGAAGTGGACTATCTTCGACATTTTTTTTGATTTGGACCGATTGTGAATTGGAAATCGTCGCAAACAAAACCAACATACCAAGCGCCTGAACGAATACCCTTGCCTTTAACTTGCCAATCATTCAACTAGCCCCCTGAAAACTTTCATTCAATTGATTGATCGAGAATATTCTAGGAATTGATATCAGTCAAACAAGCAACCCGAACAGCCCAGTCACCCCATCCAGCCAGGAGGCCTGAAGTCACCCAGTCAACCCGTTCCAAAGCTTTCTCCCCTAGCTCATGAATGTTCCCCAGTTGTGTCAATTAACTCACTTGGGTTAATGGGCACCCAAACATCAAAAGCTGAGGTTATCGATGGATCCCCTGATTTGCCTAGCCCTTGGAGCGATAGTAGGCTCCTTGGCATCCGGTTTCTTAGTTTGGCTAACAACTAGTCTAACTAAAAGGGAAAGCCCAGACGCTGATTACGCAAAGCTTTTACGGAATTTGGTAGGCAGGGGTATTTTGCCAAGCCATGTATGGGAGCAACTCTCTCGCGAACTTAGACCAAAATCCCAGATTTCAAATAAACCCACGATAACTGGCTACCAAACAGATGAAGAACTAAACAAATTCCAACCCAAGCCGGTTGGCATATGGATTATTTTCGGTTTATGGATAGTTGCAGGAATTTTTTCGCTTCTTGGCGCCAACGAAAACAATTGGCTACTAACCACGGCCTCTATATTGCTTTCTTCCGTCGTATGGGGAATCTCGAGGAACAAAAGTTTACTGCATAATTCTTTTTTCCGCATGGCCTGGACAGGATGTGGAATTGCAGCTTGGGTTCTTGGCCCTCTGGGTCACCTTGGCGCAGATGCCGATCCTCAGAAGTTGATTTTTGGGGGTTTTTGGGGCCTCGTATGTGGCATGGCAACCATGAGTTCCCTTGAAGCCTGCATTCGGGGAACAAGGCCGGGTAATCTTTCAATTTTCATCCAAGGTTGCTTGTTGTTTGCGCCAACTTTCCTCCTGCCTATGGACTGGTCGCGGTGGCATGCTGATTCCCGCGATTGGTCACCTATTCTCCTTGGGCCATGGAGTTTAATGGCAGGTGCAGCTTGGGGTATCGGTTTGGCGGCCAGGCAAGGATTTTCATCCACTGGTTTCACACTTGGTGCCTCGTTCGCAACCACTTGGCTTGTGGGCTGGATTTCTCTTTATCTATCGGGAAATGGAGAGGGAAAAGGTCTGCCAGCATTTGCAATAGGGGCTTTTATTGCCTCATGCATATCTGTTGCGATTTTTAGGTTGTCAGGATTCCAAGAAGCAAAAAAACTGACTCGGTTTCCGACCGGAGTCGGTAGTTTTTGGGTAACTCTATTCCTTGCAGGGTGCGGCACGGTCATGGCACTGCCATCGGTTGGTCATTCCACCGCCTTGGCGGGCGGGGTGTTTATTTTTGGCAGCATTTGCGCATGGATTTGCCTTAATTTCTCGAAGTCTAATTTTTGGGGTCTTGCCTCGCTTGGGGCTTTGCTCATTGGGATATTCCAACTATCGGTTTACATTCACAACTCGGTTCCGGTACCAGCCTGGTGGCCTTTCTTGGCTAAAGCTTTAGGTCTGGGTTTTTCGTTTGCCACATTATGTTGGTGCCTTGCTGTCGGCCAATTTCCATCAAAAAAAATCCAACCTTTTGTTTGCTTTGCCTCTCTTGCAGGTTGTGTGGCATGGCTTCTCCCTACTCAAGCATTGGTCATTGCCACCTTGGTTGAGCCCACCTGGATGTCAGAGGTAATAAGAGGCCCACTTGGGGTTTGGTGGAATTGGCCCTTGGCCGTTTTTTCAGTGGGAATCGGTTGGTGGATGCACCGATCACTTCCTGGTATGCGGCAGGAAATATGGACAACCATATTTGTGCTTATCTCGGCCGGTTTGGCAACTGCTGAAGCAACATTAGGGCTTGATACTGAAGAAAGCCCCCAAGGTGTGCTTGCAGTTTTAGCTGCATGGACCGCTGGATCCTGCTTAATTAGCCTGTACCGCAGTCGTTGGGCTTCAGTTTTCGCCAACCTGTTCTTAGGATTTGCATGGTTCCTCGCCTGGAGCCAATCAAACAGGCTACCCGAGTCCAGCCCATACTGGAGTTTGGTACCGGCCTTACTTGCATGGTTTATTGGTACTGGAAAAAGCCTCACCCATGGCAAAAGGTGGATCCCATTAGCGTCTAGTGGCTCCTTGATGGTCGCCCTCTCAACTTGGTCTTCTTTAACGGGGGCAAATTTTGGGCCCGGATTACTAATTGGCGCGGTTTTGATGGCTATCAACCTTGCGG
>CAIWHS010000054.1 GCA_903912515.1 uncultured Planctomycetaceae bacterium | reverse complement strand
CCAATGTCCGCACCTTTGACCCGGATTCCTACGATCTGCTCGACAGCTTCTTCGCGGGCAACGAGTACGACCTCTCGGGTGTGACCCTCTAAGGCCCAAAAGGCCGGGCGAACTGACCACAAGGGGAGGGGGACAAGCGATGCTTGTCCCCCTTTCGCTTATTTTGTCTTGGTTATGGATGGAAGGGTGGAACAGGGGATAGGATGTTCGTCCGGTGAAAAGCCTTATTGAATATGGTGATAGAGTTGTGGGTTTTGGATCTAGGCGGTGGAGCTGGCCCGTTCGGCGCTGACCAAGGAGCTCGGGACTGGTCGAGCACCTGGCGGAGCAACTGACCGATGCGGCGGGAGGGCGGCCGAAGACCTTCCGCGACTCATCGCTTGAAAACCTATTTGAGTTCTTCGGCCGTTTCTGTCGAGTGACTTGCGCCAGTGGGAGGGCTTGCGCGAGCGGATTGTCGGCGATCTGAAACATGGCAACACGCATGGAACCAAAAGTTCCCAGACCCACCGATGGGCTTTTTCCGGGTGGCTATTTACCGGCTGGCAGGCAGCGAAAAACGGCGACGCCATTCGATGGGATGGTGACCTGGAATGAGACTGAGGCAACCGAGGCAACGAAATTGAGGGCCGAGGAATATTTGCTTTTGGCGTAATTGGTGGTTGGAACAACCCTGTAATCGTTGTAGCGGTACAGGGAGTACGACTTGCCCGGGACTAGTCCGCTTACGGTCACGGTGCCATTCAACATGACCGGTGCGGCCCCGGCCATCAGGTCCGGTTCGTTCCAGGTTGCCATTGAAATCTGAACCGGAAGTGCCAGACGCGATGTGTCCTGAATACCTGTGACAGCGCATCCGTAGCATATGGTACTTGGGATGCAGAATTCATATTTGGCACCATTGGCGCGCATCCTGCGGTTGTCGCTGAGTTTCGCGGCTGGGCGGGTGAAGACCAGCGGATTGAAGCAGTCGTTGAAGGCGAGCTGGTCCGCCGGGTTGTAATTGACCGTATCCATTCCCGTGAAACCCGTGGCGAGCATGATGTGGTCGTAATCCGGATCGTTCAGGCCACGCACAAAGGCAGTGATCAGGACCGGCCGAAGGAGGCTCAGGTGTTGCTTGAGCCAAACGAGATAGGCTGGAAACTGGGGACTAGGGACCTTGCTGTAAGCGAATGCCACCGAGCCAAGTCGAAGGGCTGAGAGGACCTGCTGCTCATTGAGACCGACCAGCAATTGGCTCTTCTGGTTGGGGTTGATGATTCCACGACAAATATATTGGGATACATAGGTTCCGAAATATAGCGCCGCCTGCTGAATGCAGCACTCGCCGCAATAGCCATCCAATTCATCCCACTGGAGCCTGGGAGCAATCGGCAAGCGGACGGTTACAGCTGTAGTACCGACCGTTTGGGCCCGCAATTTTCCCAAAACTCCCACATTCAGGGCGGCGCTGGCAGAAATTAAGGCATTCCGCCTGTTCACAGAAAAGCTGGCCGGCATCGGTTTGTCCCTTCCAGACAAAAATTAAATTGAACAGGGTAGGACTTACGAAGGTGTTCCGAAAACAACAAAACTAAGTCGATTTTTTGGCAAGAATAGGGCAGATAAGAGGCTCACTATATTTGCCCCAACCGCCATTGTCCAAGCCAACCGCGTAAGTCCTACAAGAATGCCTGTTGCTGGGAACGGTAGTTCCAAAAATCACCGAAGGCAAATGTCTGCTGTATTTTTTTTCCTTCCTGGAATTTCATGGGTTTTGAACGGATGAGATTTTGATCAAGTTCATCTCTCTTTTGGTCCCATTCCATAGATTTTCGTGGTTTTTTGGTGATGTGACTAATGCTTAGCCCACGAGGTTGATGGGGTGAAGGAGCTGGCGCGAAAATATGGTGTGGTGATTGTGAAACTGGGTTGCGGAGACATTTTGGGATGGCAATCTGTGACGCCAAATAAAATTGGTCCAAAGCCATACGGGCATTTAGCTTAAACAAGCGGCGCTATGTAATTCTGAATACTTGGATATAAGCAAGGAAATCGGCGTATAGTCAATTGGTTGTGTTGGGAAAAGAGTCTTGGCGGGTTTGGTATAATAGAATCTTGAGTGAATCATTCGTGGAGGTGAGCACCATGTTTAACGCCTGCAAGGTTTTGGTTGTGGTATTGGGTTTGGTGGTTTTGCCGGGGGGGGTGATGGCTCAGGGGGCCGGGGGGCCTGGTAGCCAGAATGTGGGGAACCGGTGGAACAACCAGTGGAACAATCGCTGGGCGAATCCGACGAATGGCCCTTCGAACAGCCCCGCGAACAGCGCAGCGAACACTGCATCGAACAACCGGTATGACAACCAGTGGAACAACTGGCAGAATCGGGCGACTTCGGGGAGCACTCCTTGGGCTAACGGGTGGAACAATCCCTGGTTCAACAGCTCGAACCAAGGTGGCATGACTTATGACCAGCGGATGAATAACGGTTATTACACCCAGTTTGACCGTAGTTACCCGGGCAATTATGGGCCCAATGTTTTGGTCTATCCAGGCAGGTACTATAACGGCGGATATTGATCAAGAAATATCTTAAAATAATAACAACCCCCGCAGCGTTGTAGAACGATGCGGGGGTTGAATTTTTAGTGCGGATCAGTTGGAGCTTTTGGTGGTGCTGTCGGCTGTGGTGCCCTTGGCCTCGGCTCCGGATTTGTTGGCTGTGGCTCTGGCGGCATCGGTAGTGGCGCTACCACTGTTGAGCAAAGGATCAGAGGCTTTGGAAGCCAAGGATGAGGCGTTTCCTGCAGGGCCTGTCGTGGCTGTGCCGCTTGATTTGCAGCCGGGCTGGCTGATGAGCAGCGTGAGGCCCGCAAAGACTGCCAGACCCACAACCCGCTTGGAAAACAGATGGATAGCGAACATGGATTTACCCTCCCCGTTGTGGGAAAGATTCCACATAGACGCAGACCCAGATGGCAAAAAGCTGGGAACTTGATTCAAAATTTGGAAATTTTGAAGGTTTGATTATGCCGAATGGAAAAACCGGCACAAATTGCCAAGGCCCTTGGTTAGGGCCTGGCAACTATTTATAGCATTTTTGGGACGGTAATCAGGCGACCGTCAACAGGGGAGGCCCCAAAACATCGAGCATGGGTTCGATACCCAAGCCGGGTGCGGTGCTGGCTTTTAGGCGGCCATTTTGGCGTTGAGGGGCGCCATGGGCGAAGGGGACCGTGACATAGCTGTTGAAGTCGGTTGAGCTGAAGAGCAATTCGGTGGGGGTGCTGTGTGCCAAATGGCTGATGGCTGCGGTGACGATATCACCACCCCAACTATCCTCGATAGTCATGGCCACACCCAGCGAGGCGCAGAGGTCACGCGCCTGGCGGGCTTTGGTGAGCCCGCCAAACTTGCTGATCTTGATGTTGACGACATCCATGGCACGGTCGGCGTGGCCGCGGAGCAAAACATCGACCGAATCGATGTTTTCATCGAGCACGAAAGGGTGATCACAGTGCTTGCGCACGGTGAGGCACTCTTCGTAGGTTCGGCAGGGTTGTTCGATATAAACATCGACATCGCGCACAGCCTTCACCACACGCAGGGCATCGTGCATGAGCCAGCCTGTGTTTGCATCAGCCACCAAGCGGTCGCCGGGCTCGAGCTTGGCTGCCACCGCGTGAATGCGGGCAATATCGGTGGCGGCATCACCGCCGACTTTCAGTTGGAAGCGGCGATAACCCTGGGCGCGGTAGTCGGCCACCTTG
>CAIWHS010000053.1 GCA_903912515.1 uncultured Planctomycetaceae bacterium | reverse complement strand
CGCTCTTCGTCGAGGCGGCGGGTCTGGGCCTCGCGTTCGAGGCGCCTCGCAGAGACGCGCTCGCGGTAGCGCTCCCACCAGGACCGAACCGGCTGGCGGGGAACCATGTCCAAGCTAGTGGAAGGGGCGTAGCCGCCAGGATTGCCAAACAGGTCGGTCTCGCCCGATTCCATCCGCAGCATCCGTTGGCGCGCAGATATCCAGATGACCAGCGCCAGCACCAGCCCCAACACATCGTTCAAGGCCACAGCGGCAATGACGCAAATCAGCAGCGAGCACAGGCTGGCCTTGACCGCCACCACCACCCCGGCCCGCTCGCCCGCCCGGCCGGAGAACACCGCCAGCAGCGCCTCGCCGCAATCGAGCGGCAGGGCAGGCACAAAAGAGTTAAATAGAAAAAGAATCCAGTTGACCCAAAATAATTGCGCCAAAAATCGCACAGGCGCCGCCACGCCAGAAAGGCCGCCAAGCGGGTCCCAAAAAAGGTCTAAAGGCGGGGTACGGCCCGCGGCCAGCAGCACCGCGGCGCAAATCAGGCAAATGACCAAGTTGGCAAGCGGGCCCGCCGCCGCAACCGCCAACCGCGGGCGAACAGCGCTTTCCTCGCCCGGTTCGTGGCTTATCAGTCCGCCCAGAGGCCACAGAAGCATTTGGGCGGGGTCGTGTCCCAGCAAGCGGGCCGCAAAAATATGCGCCCACTCGTGGATAAAAACAGATGCAAAAAGGAGTACCTGAATAGCCAAAGCCGACAGCCAAATATCCGGCTCACCAGGCGATGCAACCGCCGCCCGCACTACCAAGCCAATAGCCACCACCAAAAACAAGGCATGAACCCGAATACGAACACCCAACAGGCTACCCAAAGGAACAGACCAGCCATTTGGCTCGTCGAGAGCAGGATATGCCATGCCCGCCTCCCCCCTCTGGAAAGCAAAATAATGCTCTTTTATTACCAGCTCATTTTTGGCTCAGCTCGCCAAATGGCCAGTGGTTTGACAGATAATATCATACCACCCATTCCCATCTGACACGAGGTCCCCCCAACGTGCACAAAACCAAGCCTGCAATGCCCATCTTTTCCAAAATGCCTTGTCAGCCCGGAGGGCCAGCCTCGGCCTGACGAATCCGCTCCAAGGCGTCCCGGGCCTGCCAGACCAGTGGGTTACCCTCAAAACCCTCAACCTCCCGGAAGTGCTTGCGGGCCTGGCGGTATTGCCCCAAGCCTTCGTGGGCCTGACCCAGTTTGAATAAAGTATTGGCCCCCGACCGGGACGATTTGCGAAAATCTTCCAGACAATCAATGCTATCTTGGTACCGCCCCAATTCGAGGTAGGCATCGCCCAGGGCTTGATTGGTCCGCTGCCAGGCGTCGTCAGACTCTCCTTCCACCCAGTTGGCAGGCTTGTTCGCCCGAACCAGTTCCCATTGGGCCACCGCCTCGTCGCGGTTTCCCATTCTGGCCAAAGCTCTTCCCAAAAGGTGCCTGCTGGGAAGGTGGTCAGGGCGGGCGATTAGGGCCAGCCGCAAAAGATGATCTGCAAAGCGCAGCCATTCGGGGTCTGCCTGCGTTGAGTCGAGAGCTTTTCTGGCGCGGTCGACGCAGAAACCGGGGTCGATGATACCCTTGAAAGTTTCGGGCGACGCCTCTACCTGCTCAGGAGTGATCGACCACAGATAACGCTCGCGCCGGGCAAGTAGGTCGGCATCTTTAGCCGAGTAAAGCAAAGCCTTTTCCACCGCACGCAAAGCTTGGCTGGGATCGCCCAGCCGTTCGTTCAGGTCGGCCAGTTTGCGCAGTGTTTCAAGGCCGCTTCGGTCGTATTCAGAGTACAGGGACCAAAGTTTGGCGGCATCGGGCCAGTTTTCAACATGTTCAGCCACCTCGGCAAGGTATTTCACCGCGCGAAAAAACAGTTCCCGGTCTGCTGCGGCCAAATTGGCGGGCCCCTGCCTTTGGCCAAGGGCCACAGCCATGCGGAAGTGTTCCAAGCCCGCTTGCTCATCGCCGACGGCCTGCAAGGATTTGGCCACCGCGATAAGCGAGGCCGGCGAAGTACCCGGGTTGGCCTGAGCCGCAAGGCGAACCAACTCTGCGCCCCTCAGACGCTTGTTGGCATCTTCCAGCATGCCCACACCCAGTCCCTCGACACGCCGCCAGTCCACTTTCAGACTGCCATGTCCAACAAGGGGCCCGTGAGTGGACTCGCTTAAAGATTCCACCAGCGATCGCCACGAGGCCCGAAGGCGCGGGTTTTCAGGATCAGCCTCCAAGGCCTCTTCAATGGCTTCCCATGCTTCAAGTAAGGCGCTGGGGTTGTCTTGGATCAACGGCTTGGCAACCTCTGCGCGCAATCGGTCATGCCAGGCATGTGTCAATAACCAAGCCTGCTGCCGGGCCTGCTTCAAAGCGGCGGTGTCACCTTCAGGGTGGCCACCAGTTGCCAAAATGGCTTGGACACGCCGGGCGGCCTGATCGGTCTGACCGGCATGCAGGTCGGAAACCACCCGCCAATAACCTGCAAGAGGAGTGAGTGGTGGATCAAGTTTTTCCACCAGATTGAGCATCCGCTCGCATTCTTCAAGGCCAGAGGGGCCGGGGTTGCTTCCCAACCGCCTGCCCACCCAATCGAGGCAGCGTTCCGCCCGAACCAGCGATCTGGCGTTGCTATCGGCCAGCAACTCGTCGGTGTCGAGCTTCGAGGTGAGCCGCCAGAAATCTGCAAGGGCCCTTGGGTTGCCCGGATCAATTCCCAGCGCCCGCGAGGAGCAACCCAATGCCTTGCGCCAGTTGCCGATAGCCATGTTGAGTTTGGCACGGGTGAGCAATTTGCCTAGCCGCAAACGGGTGGCGATTCCCTCGCCCAAAAGCAGATAGGCAAGACTTGGGACCAGTAGACCCAAGCCAAATCCCCACCCCGCCGCGCCCGAGGCCAAAAACACCCCAAGGCCTGCTAGCACCATGGTGAGGCAACTGATTTCCGTTTCCGTTTCCGGTTCGAAGCTGGTGAAAACAAGGGCCGCGTAAAACAGTGCCGTGGCTAGCAGCCAAATGCCTGCGACCACACAACCCGGGGGCCGGGCCCGGGTCAGGCCTTCAGACCCCCACAAGCCAAGGGCAAGCCCCATCCCGCCAACAATGAGCAACCCTAAAACCGCACCCGTTGCCAGTCTGCCTGCGCTGTTGGTGATCCCCTGCAAAATGGCAAACAAGAATCCCAGCATGGCCCCAGCACCCACCAACCCGATGAGCCATCCAGCAACATCCTCGCCACCAAGCGGGTGCAAAAATGTAACAATCCCAATCGACAAACCGGCCATCAGCCCTGCCTGGGCCAGCCAGCCGTCTTCCAGCAACCCAAGCACCAAGCGGCTGGCAAACGCGCCACCCCTTTTGCGGCTCATGGCGGCTAGGGAGCCAAGCGCAAGACCACCGGCCGCGCAGGCTAGCGTCAGGCCAAGCTCACGCCAGCAGGCGTGGTCCGCAAGACCCAAAATGCGGGCGGCATGGAGTGCCAGACCCAGAAAAACGCCCTTCACTAACACTTCGGTTGAAAGCATGCGGTCTACATCCCAAGCCATCGCATCAAGGCGGGAGCGATGTCATAAAAACAGGAAAGCCTGACACGCCGGGCACACTTTGCCCAAGGGCGTGGTTCAATCTTGATTGTACTTGTTCCCGACTTCAACGGGGCAGTTACCTTCCGTCCCACTACCTTAAAAGACAACAGGCTTTGGGGAATGGACGGGAAGGGCGGGGGGGCAAAATGGCAAAGAAACTGAAGCTGGGTGTGCTGCTTTCGGGGGGTGGGACCACGCTACTAAACCTCCTCGAAAGGCAAAAAGCAGGCAAACTGGCGGGTGAGGTGGTCTGTGTGGCATCGGACCGGCCCGGTGTTTTGGGTCTGGAGAGGCCGCGCCAAGCCGGTTTTCCCGGTTTGCCAACACGGGTAGCCGAGCCACCCAAAGAAATGACCCAGCGCGCCGCATGGGGAGCCGATTTGTTGGGTTGGTGTGGCAGTCACAATGCTGATGTAGTGCTGATGTGCGGGTTTTTGCGCTTATTGCCCCTGCCCGACGGGTGGGTTGGGCGCGTGCTAAACATCCATCCATCGTTGTTGCCGGCGTTTGGCGGCAAAGGTTTTCATGGCGAAAAGGTGCACCAAGCGGCTTTGGATGCGGGGGTGAAACTCAGCGGGTGCACCGTTCACTTTGCCGATCAAGTTTATGACCGGGGGCCCATTTTGGTGCAAAAAGCAGTTCCGGTGCGGGATGACGACACCTCAAAAACTCTGGCAGCCAGGGTTTTTGAGGCCGAGTGTGAGGCATACCCCGAAGCTATCGACCTGCTGGCTGCAGGGCGTGTTCGGCTGGAGGGTGGCCGGGCGCGAATCACACCTGCCTGAAATCAGTGGGCCAATGCGCTTTTTTCGGTGTTTTTGATGCGGCCGGTGCCATTTTGCAAACGGGACAACAGTACCGAGCAAGGGGCCTCCGCCAACACAAGGCGGGCCACATGCCCCAGAGATTCACTCTCAATGTAAGAACGCCCATGGGTGCCCATCACGATCACATCGGCACCAATTTCATCGGTCAAACGCAAAATTTCTTCAGCGGGCTCGCCTTCCAACAACACATGGCGCACATCGATGCCTTTATCCACCGGTCGAATCTGCTCGAGTTGCGCCTTCCAGTGCCTGCGCTCGCTGGCCATCAGCTCAACCTGCCGACGGATGGACGGGTCAGGCTGGTAAACATGGCAAATGGTCAGGCTAGCCTCGTGGCAAGAGGCAAGCTGAACCGCATGGAAATAGGCCTGAGTGCAGTGGGGCGAAAAGTCGGTAGCGTATAAAACCTTCGAAATATGCAACATCCCTGTGTCTCCAGAGGGGCCCTCTCTGGGGCCCGGAGAATGCGGTCAGCCTTGGACTTGATCCCCAAGTGCGGGGTTACCGTTTGGCCAAAACCAGATTCATAGATCCATACTAGGACAAATTTTACCAAAAATACTGCCCGAAGCTTAATTTTTTGTAATTTTTTGGCGATTCATCGAAACTTCGCAGGGCCTAGCCAAACTATTTGTCGCACCCAGGGCGAACGACCCTGCCATCGTGGGCCGAAGCGTAGATAGCCTCGATCAACTCGACAGACCGTCGGCCCTCTTTGCCATCGACCAGAGGCTTGCCATGGCTGTTGAGGGCGCGGACAAAATCGGCCAGTTGGCGCGCGTGGGGCAGGTGCGAGATGGCTGCAGGGTCGCTGGAACCGCCCGAAGCCCCGGTTTTTTTAGCAAACCGGTCGCGGATTTCGGCATCCCGTTCGTTTTCCTGCAAAAAGTCCCAGCGAACCAGATCCTCCTGCTCAATCACCACGGTTCCTTTGTCGCCGTGCACAGCCAAGGTGCGTGGCAAGCCAGGGTAAACGCTCGTGGCAGCATGGATCACACCCAGCGCCCCAGACCGAAAACGCAGGGCCGCAACAGCGGTGTCCTCCACCTCAATACGCTCGTGGGCCAAAATGCCCGTGAAGGCACAAACGCTTTCCACCGGTCCCATCATCCACAGCAGCAAGTCAACCACATGGATGGCCTGGTTCATCAGCGCACCGCCGCCGTCGAGGGCTTGGGTGCCCTTCCAACCACCGTTGTCGTAATACTCTTGGCTGCGCCACCACTTGCAGGCAGCCTCCGCCAGAGTTAGTCGGCCAAACCGGCCGCTATCGACCGCAATCTTCAACTCGCGATTGGCGTCGCCAAATCGGGCCCCGAATATGGTGGCCAATTTCACGCCATGTTTCTGGCAGGCGTTGATAATTTGGTCGCAGCGCTGGGCACTGATTTCCAGTGGCTTTTCCACCACCACATGCTTGCCTGCCTGGGCGGCCAGAAGGGCCGGGTCAAGGTGGGCGCCACTAGGCGTGGTGATGATCACTGCGTCCACATCGGGTCGGGCCAACGCCTCGGCAAGACTGGCCGTTGCAAAAGCGTTGCGTCCGTTGGGTTGTTTGTCGAGAAATGCCCGAGCTTTGGCCGTGTCGCGGCTGACAACCGCCACAAGTCGGGCTTCCGGCACATCCGCCAAAGCGCGGGCATGAAAACCAGCGATCATGCCGGTGCCAACCAAGGCAAATCCCACGGTTTTGCCAGATCCGGAATTGTCCTCGGCCATCGCGCGCTCATCCCTTTGGGATAATGAGGATAAAATGCAACTGAAAAGGCACCTTAGCCAAGCCGGGCGGGCAGGCGCAGTAACGCCATTTTAACCAGATAATGCAAACCGCTGCCGATGGTCGCAAGCGCCATGGCCCACATCGACACATCGCGCAGCTTGTTCCACAGCAAGGTTTCCAGGCCCCAAAGCGAATCGCGTTGGCGCGCCTCCTCGGCAACCAGCGCCAAGCAGATGGCCAGGCATTGCAGCACCATTTTTAATTTCCCGGGCCAATCGGCCCCGAAGGCGATGCCCTTACGCTCCATCAATTCGCGAATACTGGTGATGATGAGCTCCCGCCCCACCACCACCGCCACCATCCAGGGTGGTAGCCATGTTTCGCCATGGGCTGCGGCGACGGGCAACAGGAAAATAAACACGCCGCTGATAAGTACCTTGTCGACTAGCGGGTCCAGCATTCTCCCAAGCGAGCTGACCAAGCCCTGCAAACGGGCCAGATAGCCGTCCAACCAGTCGGTGATGGAGGCAACCAGCATGATGACCAGCCCCGTCAGCCACCACTCCCACGCGATGGCCGCGCACAGGAAAAAGGCTAGCACCAGACGGATCATGGTGAGCAAATTGGGCAGGTTCCAAGGAGATACCTCAGGGCGGTCCTCGCGGACCGTCCTGTTGAACGCCTGGGGTGCAGCCACTGAATCTGTCATGGGTTTGCGTGCTTCCGCCACCATTGTTTCGATTGGGACCATCTCATCTTACCTGAAATTCATCTCGTAGAGTCAGGTCCTTGCGCCTGAACTGTCAGGTGGCCTTGGCGAGTTTTGCCACGAGGTCGTATCCATCAGAACCTGTCACATCCACCAAAGCAAACTCGCCCGGCTCCAAGGCCTTGGCGGCCTTCGACCTTCCCGCCTTGATCCTTACAACCGGGTCGATTTCCGCTGCGTCACCCGAACTGCGGGCCAACACCCAACCCGGCATTTCCCAATCGGGCCCGTCGATAATCACCTTGATCCGTTTGCCCACCTGGTTTTGGGCATGGCGGAAGGCGACTTCTTGCTGCACCTCCATCAGCCGGTCCCGCCGGCCAGTTTTCACATCTTCCGGCAAATGCCCCTCCAAGCGGCTCGAAGGAGTGGTCTCCTCAAAGCTGTAGGGGAAAACACCCAAACGCTCGATCCCGGCCCGGGCGACCCACTCGCAAAGCTCTTCAAATTCGGCTTCCGTCTCGCCCGGAAAGCCGACGAGAAAGGTGGAGCGCATCACCAGACCGGGAATCCCGGCCCGTAGTCGCGCCAAAATGTCGTCGGTCGCGGCGCGGGTGGTTTTGCGGTTCATCCGTTTCAGGACGCGGTCGTTGATGTGCTGGAGGGGCATGTCAATATAGGGCAGAATCCGGCCACCTTCCCCAAGTACCTGCACCAGATCATCGGTCACATAAGCGGGATACAGGTAATGCAGGCGAATCCATTCAATGCCCTCCACCTCACGAAGTTCGCGTAGCAATCGGGCCAGACTGGGTTCGCCGTATATGTCCAGCCCATACCAAGTGGTGTCCTGAGCCACCACCATCAATTCCTTCACCCCGTCAGCGGCAAGTTCTCGTGCCTCGCGAATGACCTCCTCAATCGGTTTGCTCACATGCTTGCCGCGCATCTGTGGGATGGCACAAAAGGTGCACAAACGATCACAGCCTTCTGAGATTTTTAAATATGCATAATGCCTTGGGGTGGCCCGCAAGCGAGCTGTGTCGTCCTGGGCCTTGACCGGGGCCGGACGGAAAAGAGTACGTTGCTCGTCGGCCAATTCAACTCGTTTCCGCTTGCTCACCGCGGATTTGACACGCTCCAGCGACAGACTCACAGCCGAGGTGATCTCCTCGCGCCCGTGTACACCCACCACCTGGTCCAAACCCGGAACCTGGTCAAACAAAGAGCCCTTGTCACGCTCCGCCAAGCATCCCGCGGCCACCACAGCCCGCAGTTGCCCGTTTTCTTTCAGTTTCACCAACTCGCGAAGAACACCCAGGCTTTCCAGACGAGCCGGCTCAATGAAGCCGCAGGTGTTCACCACCACCACATCCGCGTCAGAGGCGTCAGAGACGATCTGGTGGCCAGCCATCACCAGCTTGCCCAGCATGCGTTCAGAATCGACGGTATTTTTGGGACAACCCAAGCTGACAAATGCCAGACGCGAACTTGGCGCCGGCTCATGGTCCAATTCATGCTCCAAGACAGGCTCGCCCTGACCGGAAGATTTGGAACCTTTAGTTTTTCCGCCAGCCATGTGACCGTCCCGGTTGGAAAGGAATTTAATATTATATAATAAAATATCAGTGTGTATCAAAAATGCCCTGTTTGGCCTGCATCCACAAACCATCAAAAAGCCAGAAACCCCTCCCTCCACCATAACGGCCAAAGTCGCTTTTCCCAATCTCCCAAACAAGGGCCGGGTGCACAAAGACAAATAAAGCCATTACAATTGAAAGGGTAGGGTCAACTTCTTCTACTTTATTGGATGCCATCCCGCTCCCAAGGTGCATGGATGCGGTGTTTACCGTTTCTCGCCCGGGGCTGGAGATCCACTGGACCTGAAAAGACATGAGCGGCCAGGCCCCCACAACTACCGAATCCGGCGCTAGCCGCATTCTCATTTTTGACACCACACTCCGCGATGGCGAACAATCGCCCGGGGCCAGCATGAACCTGGCCGAGAAGCTTCAGGTCGCCCACGCCCTGAAAGAACTCGGTGTCGATATCATTGAGGCAGGTTTTCCCATCGCCAGCCCAGGCGACTTTGAGGCCGTTCAGGCGATTGCCAAAGAGGTGCACGGCCCCACCATTTGTGGTCTGGCCCGCTGCAACTTTGCCGATATCGACCGCGCGGGTGAGGCTCTCAAAGGTAACCCCAACTCCCGGATTCATGTTTTCCTTGCCACCAGCGCCATTCATCGCGAATTCAAGCTGAAAATGGCCAAGGATGAGATCATCAAGCGCGCGGTAGACGGCGTCAAACGCGCCCTGATCCATGTGAAAGATGTTGAATTCTCCCCAGAAGATGCTGCCCGCACCGAGCTCGATTTCCTCACCGAAGTTGTCCAGGCTGTGGTCGATGCGGGAGCCCGCACCATCAATATCCCCGACACCGTCGGCTATGCGGTCCCCGAGCAATACGCCGCCTGCATCGCCCACCTCCGCAAGCATGTGAAGGGTGTTGAGAATGTGGTCCTCAGCGTCCACTGCCACAACGACCTCGGCCTGGCAGTCGCCAACAGCTTGGCCGCTGTGCGGGAAGGTGCCCGGCAAATCGAGTGCACCATCAATGGCTTGGGCGAAAGGGCAGGCAACTGCGCCCTGGAGGAAGTGGTAATGGCGCTGCGCACCCGCCACGACTATTACAACCTGGAAACAGGCATACAAACCCGAAGGCTTTACGCTGCCAGCCGTTTGGTGAGCCATGTCACAGGCATCGCTGTGCAGCGCAACAAGGCCATTGTGGGCCAGAACGCCTTCGCGCACGAGGCAGGCATTCACCAAGACGGCATGCTCAAAGAACGCTCCACTTACGAGATCATGCGACCCGAGGATGTGGGAGTGCCCCAAACCGAACTGGTCCTGGGCAAGCACTCAGGCCGGGCAGCCCTGAAAGACAGGGTCAGCACTATGGGTTATCACCTAACAGATGACGGGTTGGAAAAGGTTTATGAGGGCTTCAAAGTCCTTGCCGATCGCAAGAAAGTGATCTACGACGCCGATATAGAGGCGCTTTGCGAGCAGCAAGTCCATCAGGTTCAGGTGCAAAACGCTTGGACGCTGGAAGCGGTCACCTGTAATGCGGGCAGCGCCACCATCCCTTCTGCGGTAATTTGCCTGTGGGACCGCGATGGCGTTGTCCACCGCGACAGCGCTTTGGGTGACGGCCCTGTCGATGCTGTTTTCAAGGCCATTGAGCGCATCACCGGAATCAATGTGGTTTTGAAGGACTACCGTATTCGCTCTGTCACCGTGGGAGAGGATGCACAGGGTGAGGCGCTGGTCGAAGTCGAGTACGAAGGCAAGAGCCTCACCGGCCGCGCCTACAGCACCGATGTGATCGAGGCCAGTGCGCTGGCTTTCCTACAGGTGATCAACCGCCTCACGCAGCAATCGGCAGCCGAGAAACGCATCCGTCCCACCGAAAATCCGGTCTGATCGCCATGGATTTTTCCTTTGCGGCCAAAGACCAGGTGCGGTTGCTAGATGGCGGCATTGGCACTTGGCTAGCCTCACAGGACGAAGCGCATGCAGTGGCCCCTCACCAGGCATGCATAAAAAATCCGTCCCTTGTTTCCAGCCTGCACCAAGCCTATGCCCGGGCCGGCGCACAGGCCCTGCAAGCCAACGCTTGGCTAGCGTTGCATTTGAAGGAAGCCGAGGCCGAAAGGACTGTTCGCGCCGCGGCCGATTGCATCGATTTTGCGCTTGAGAATAGCGAAGGTCAACCAGCCCCCGCCCGCTTGCTAAGCATGGCCCCAGGCCTGGGCACGCCTCCTTCGGGTAAAGTGGCTCTCTTAGATCAGTTAAGCCGGTTTGATGCCGTGGTTTTGGAAACCCTGATCGACCCTTGGCAATTGGCATGGGTGGCATGGCTTGCCGAGTGGGCCACGATTCCAGTTGCCGTAACGCTGGTTCCGGACAACCGGCCGGGAAGCTGGGATCCAGCCGATTTTGCCAGGCGGTCCCAGCGGTCCGGTGCCAAAGCGGTTGGCATCAATTGTGGTTACGAAGATGCCCCTCAAGCTGCTGCCCAAGCGGTGGCTGCCATGCGTCAGGTAGTTCCCGGTATGGTCCTTATGGCCCGACCGGCCCTGTGGGACAGACCAGCATGGTTAGCGGCGGCCAAAGACTGTGTTGCTGCGGGTGCAAATTGGGTGGGCGGTTGTTGCGGCTGCGCGCCCGAAGATATTCAACGATTGGCAATTCACCTGAAAAGATGAGGATTTGGTTTTTGGAATGAAAAGTGTTGAAGAATTTGCTCGAGTGAAAAGTGTTCTTAATCCTTTAAAATACCGACCCCGGGCCTGATGAACCGCCTCTCCCTCGTTTCATCAGGACCCGGATGTTCGGATTACCTAACCGGAGTTAGGCCTTGGTTCAACCAACCTGACCACCTCTCCCTTGGTCAGACTAGTCTCTCCGTCGGTAAGTATTGCACCCCCCGTGCCAATTGGATTCCGCAAGGAAAAATAGTTCCATAAAAACTCATAACTCTTTTAATAGTTTAAACTTGTGTATTTTTATTTTTTTCTGACCAGCCTCTGGGAGTGAGCACGCAACTGCGTCGGCGTAAAAAATGCTCTATCAGGGTGCAACCGCTGCACACTTTTGGTGCATGGGCCATGCAAACGGTTTAAACGGAAGCAAGAGGGCCTATCATTCCCCCCTGCTATGGAAAAGAAGCCTGACCAAAAGGGGCCGATGGGATAATTTGGAACTTGGCCCCCAAAGATTTAAGGTGGGAGTGTGCATGCATTGGCAGCACTCTGACACCGAAAGTGCAAGACCATGTCGATCCAGAAAAAATTGAAGAGCGAAATTCCGGCTATCACTAAGGCCTTGGTGGGCTCGTATGCGCTCCATCCCAACTCGTGCCACTTGGGTTATCGTCCGCTGCCCTCACGCGAGGCTATGAATGAGGTCACTTGGGGCCTGTTGGAATTGCTGTTTCCCGGTTTTCACAAGCGCCAGCAACTGAATGAGGAAAATATCTCGTTTTTTGTCGGTGACCTGCTCGACACTCTGCACGATGAACTGGCCAGACAAATTGCCCGTTCGCTTTTGCACGAGCGAGACAAGGGCCTGGGGGGTGGATGCGCCGGGGCTGATGGAGAAGGGGATTGCCACAAAGAAGGGCTAGAAAAATCGCTGGCAT
>CAIWHS010000052.1 GCA_903912515.1 uncultured Planctomycetaceae bacterium | reverse complement strand
TGCGGCAGCTGCAAAATGGGCCCGTCGAGCGACCCGCTGGCAGTGGTGGACAGCGTGCTGCGGGTGCATGGCATGAAAGGTCTGCGTGTGGTGGATGCCTCGGTCATGCCACAGGTCGCCACAGGCAACACCAACGCGCCGACCATCATGATTGCTGAAAAGGCGGTAGACCTGATCCTGGGCCGCAGCGCCTGAAGCCCAATGGCTCGTTCAGCGCGCCTGCGGAACCCAAAGGCTGAGGCGAGGCAGCATCAGCCGGTAAGGTGCGAGCAACAGCACCGCCATCAGCCACTTCATGGCCAAGTCACCCGCGGCCAGCATCAGCCAGTTCATCTCGCTGGCGTAAAAGGCGATGGAGAAAAACACCAGGGTGTCGACCACCGAGGCCACCACCGAACCCATGAAAGGCGCCTTCCACCACGACTGACTGCGCCAGCGGTTGAAAACAGCGATGTCCATCCACTGCGACAACATGAACGCCGTACCCGAAGCCAGCGCGATGTGCCAGTTGGCAAACCAGGCCGACAATAATAAGGCCGGCAACAGGCCAAGCCAGGCCACCCGCCGTGCCGCCTGGACGCCCACGGCCCGGTTGGTGAGGTCAGCCACCAGGAACACAAAAGGATAGGTAAAAGCACCCCAGGTCAGCCACTCATTGATGGGGAACTGCACCGCGATGTTGGACACCACGATCACCAAGGTCATGGCGACCAGCGGGCGCCACAACTGACCGAGGGTAAAGAGTTCGCCTGTGGGCGCGGCCGGCGGGATGGATGGGGTCATGGATGCAATCTGCCAATGGCGGTCAAGAGGGGGCTCATTATCTCAGCGTCTGCACAACGCTGGCCTTCGCGGTGATTGCCATAGCGACCTGAGTTCATGGCGCGGATGCAGGCACGGCCGGCCGCACTGCGGGCTGCAGGTCCTCTGAGCTGACCAGGGGGCGCTGGCGCCAGGCCAGGAGGGCCCCCAACCACAGCGCCAGGGCTGAAAACACCATCCCGCGCTCCAAGCCACCCGGCCCATCAGCGATCCAACCCACCACGGTCGGTCCGACGATCTGGCCAAATGCAAACACGATGGTGAAGGCGCTGATGCCATTGCCCCAGTCCGATGACGGCAAGTTGTGCCGCACCAACGCGGTTGTCGACGCCACCAAAGACAAAAACACCGCGCCAAACAGCAGACCTGGGACCAATATCACGGCCCAATGGGCGCTCAATGTTGGCAGCAATGTCGCCAGACCCAACAGGGCATTGAGCAAGGCCAGCACCTGACCACCCTTGTAGCGGTCCAACAGACCGGCCCAGATGCGGGACGAAGCCAACACCGCCAGCCCCAACAGTGCGTAAAACACCGTGATGGACGTCGCCCCGGCGCCCTGTTCACGCAGCAGTGCGATCACAAAAGTCATGTAGCCGATGTAGCCTACCCCAAACATGCCGTAACCGGCCAAGGCAAACGCAAACCATCGCCACCGAAACAGGTTTGTGGTGTTCGCGCCCGCTGCCACCGGCGGTGTCAGATGCTGTAACACGCGGGCAGGCCACAGCAGCAAAACGGTAGCCAACATGCAGACCATGGCCAGTGCCCACCAAGCCCAGGTCCAACTGTGCGCCTGTTGACCAGCCCAGACCAACACCTGTGGCACCAGCAGTGCAGAAACCACGATGCCAAAACCGGTACCACCGTAATACAAACCGATCACCAGCCCGCTGCGCTGCGGCTGAACCGTGCCCAAACGCGCCGCCAGAAGGCCACCCGCGATAAACACCAGGGCGCTGGCCATGCCTGCCAGCAAACGCTGCAACAACAGGGGCCCTGCATCGGTGAAAAACCCACTCAAACCCATAAAGCTGCTGGCCAGAACAGCCCCCAGCCACAGCAGGCGGGAAGGCCCATACAACCGCAGCAGGCGCGGCATCAGCATGGCTCCTAACAGGTAACCCAGCGCATTGACGGTATTCATGGCGCCCGCCAGCGTATAGGACCAGCCAAGATCAGCCCGCATGGTGGGCAGTAACAGGCCGTAGGCAAAACGCGTAATGCCCAAGGACAGTGCCGCGCCGGCCGACAACGCCAGTGCCAGGCGCAGCACATACTGCTCAGACCATGGAAGGTGGGACGGGGCTGTTGTCATAAGCGCCCCCATTTTCTGTCGTGTGCAGCCTCAGGGAACGAACACTTCAAAAACTTTTTTCTCTCGCTTTGGCGGCTCTTGCCTCAACGATCAAGCATCACCCAGGCCAATTGGCGAAGGTGCTTGCATCACGATACGGCTAAACAACAGGTCAAAATCCGGGTTGCGCGAACTCTGCTGGGTTAAGGGGTCAAGATTTGTTGCAAAGGCATCATCCAAGTCCTGCCAATCGAGCTCCGTCAACGTATTTTGAGCCGCCGGCAAGATGATGGCTTCTTCCAATCGCATATGTTCCAGGTAAAACCGACAGTAAGCCCGGGCAGCCTGTTCAAAGGGAAGTCGTCGTGATTCGCCGAGCAACTCCCAGGCCAGCAGAAGGTGTTGTAGTTCCCTAACCGAAGCTTCTCCTTTTGCGTGATCGTGGTCAAGTTGCCGGATGGTCTCTCGGGTATGCGGTGCCAAAAGTGCCACTCTGGGGAAGAACATTGTTGATTCTTTAGGATGATGCAGGCGCTCTGGAAATTCGTCCACATAGAACAACATCGCACGCAACACATCAAAAAACTGATCCCTATCTTCCATGGATCCCCTGTCAATCATCATGATCAAAGAACGTAACATGGCGCTCAGGGCACTGTGCTCATCAACAATGACTCGCATACTTTCATGCTCCATGATCAATCTCCAGTTGATCATCAGCATGCCAGTGGCTCAGCATCAGCACTTTGACTGACATCAACAAGACACCAGACCTGTACCCTCGGTGGCAGTCTGTCAAGGCACAAGGCTGTGGACAAAATCTCAACAACTGGGTACTTATCCACAGCACAGGCCAACCATGCCAAGTTGTTCACGGAAACGAAGACTAAAACAGGGATCGAATACACAGGTTCTATGTCCTCCAAGTAATTGATAAGTAAGGCATTTGAAGACTTTTCAACAGTTCTTCATTCCCCTTATCTACTACTACTAAGCTTATTAAAGAGAATGAAAGAAGGAATACAGTTTCATCACTTCTCTTAAAAAAACACTGGTTTTGAAGGTCTATGGATTAGCCAAAGAAAAACCTTTTCACAGTGAACTAGCGGTATGCATCAAGTAAAATTGAAAGCAGTTTTCATCAGCGTTGGTACCGGCCAATGCTTTCCCTTGTTGCAGTTCCCGATCCTTCACACAGACGCATGCCTTTTTTTTCTTCCAGTGACGCAGCTGACGCAGTCAGCCCTAGCTTTGAAATCAAAAGCACGCGTCTGACCTCGCTTGCATTGATGATCAAGACAAGCAATCTGACGAAGCTGTGCCAAGACTTGCTGCAGCAGTATGGTCAAGCCGGAGAAAACCCTGAATTTTTTGATCAAAATCCGGTGGTGATTGATGTATCGCTATGGCTGTCAGAAGTGCCCGCCGAAGATCTGACTTCTTTGTTGGCTGTTCTGAAAGCTTGTCGGTTGGTACCTGTAGCCCTGCGCGGTGCGCATGAACCATGGTTTGCCCTGACACAGCGCCTTGGCTTAGCCTGGGCTGAGCCAGAACCTGCTCGCTCAACCCCGGAGCAGGCACCGGCCCCTGTGGTTGTGCCACCAGTGTTAAACAAAGCAAGCGCTGTGCCGCGTGCCGCTGCCATACCGACGATGGTCATCGACAAACCTCTGCGTTCCGGACAAAAAGTGTATGCCCGGGGATGCGATCTGGTGGTGCTGGCCATGGTGAACCAGGGTGCCGAGGTGGTAGCCGATGGCAATATTCATGTTTATGCACCGCTGCGTGGCAAGGCCATGGCAGGGGCCAGTGGCAACGTGAATGCGCGCATTTTTTCATTGTCTTTGGAACCAGAACTGATATCGATAGCAGGTGTGTACCGTACCAGTGAAAATCCCTTGCCAGCCAATGTTCAAGGCAAGCCGGCACAAGTGCAATTGAGCAATGATGGACATGACAAGTTGTTGATCAACGCCCTGAC
>CAIWHS010000051.1 GCA_903912515.1 uncultured Planctomycetaceae bacterium | reverse complement strand
CCCCCCAGCACCATTAGGCATTCCCCCCAGGGGATGAGTAGCGGGAAGCGGAAGCCGGCCTCGTCCCAGAGCATGATTTCGAGGGCGTACCATTCCAGCAAGACGCCAGCCACTAGGCCCAGCAGGCTGCCAGCGAACCCCATGAGCAAGGCCTCGGCCGTGACAGTCCAAAGAATTTGGGAGCGGGTGGCTCCCACAGCGCGAAGTAGGCCCAATTGCCTTTTGCGCTGAAGAACAGAGATGAAGAGGGCACTTACAACCCCCAAGAGTGCGACAAGGCCGAGAATAGATTGCTGGGCATAGGCGAGCTGGTTTACCCGTGATAGCTGGGAGGTGATTTCCTGAAGCATGGCTGGGCTATCGATGACAAACAGCGCATCGGATTTGCCGAGTGTTTCTTCCATGCGCTGACGAACCGCAATAACCTCTGCCCCTGGGCGCAACCAGACATCGATGATGTCGTAACCGCGGTCGCCAAAATGAAGAAGATGCCAATCGCGATGAACCAGGAGAGTTCCATCCTTCCAGGTGTAATCGGTGACCGAGCCGAGGATTTTGAGAGTGGCATCGCCCTTGGCAGTTGGAACGGTGAGCGTATCGCCAATATTTTTTTTATGTCGGCCGAGAAAATTTTCCGAAACGAATACGCCGCCGTTTTTAAAGGCCTCCATATTTTTGTGGGCCTTATGCACCACCTCGAGGGGAACATCGTCGGGTGATTTCACCCCATCCATGTTGACCCCCAGCATGTAGGTGATGACGCCATCGAGATCTACCCGGCCCAAGCGGACAGCCATCCAGGCTCTGAGGTCGGGGCCACATTGCTCGGCGACTCTGGCAGGCATGTTTTCGGGCATGCTGACTGTGGAGACATAACTGGTGAAACCGCTTCCACAAGTTACTAAAAGGTCTGCGCCCACCTTTTCCTGAACCCATGAGAAAACCGAAGTTTTAGTGGCGTATAAAAAGCCAGCGGTTTGAACCACCAAGGCCCCAGTAGCCCCCAAGGCCGCAATGACCAAGCCGGTGCGCTGGCCTGAACGGACCAGATTATCTGCCGCTAGGCGAAAGCCGACGCCGGGAATCCATTCTGTGAGCGACTGGCAGGCCCGCCCCACAATGGTTGCCAAAATTGGGGCGGCAAGAAGACATGCGACCAACAAAACCGCCAAACCGCCAAAGGCTCCCAAACGATTGGGCAATTGATGACGGAACTGAACCATACCCAGTGCGATGACACCCAAAGAAATAACGATGGCCAAGGTGACCAGTCTGGAGCGCCACCAATGACGGGAATTGGCGGCGCCGGATTGGCGGACAATGCTGGCGGGATCTTCTAGGGAGGCCCTCCAGGCAGGAACAGCTGCGGCAAACAAAGCCGTGAGGAGACCGCTGGCAACGGCGATTGAACCACTGAGCCAGCCCAACTGGATGGATGCCTCACCCGTTGGGCGCCCCAAGACATCTTCCAGCGCGCCCCCCATGGGCCCCACCACCAATTTGGCAATTGCCAGACCGAGGGGAATGCCCAGCAGGCTGCCTGCCAAGCCCAGGCAGGCGGCTTCTTGCAAAAAGAGGGCGGCAACCTGACTGCGAGTGGCCCCGGCGCAACGCAGGACACCTAT
>CAIWHS010000050.1 GCA_903912515.1 uncultured Planctomycetaceae bacterium | reverse complement strand
TTTTCGGGGTCATTCTTGTAGACAAGCGCCGCTGTCACCCCATCCACCAGATAATCCCCGGGGGCTATGTTCGCCGCCGCAAGGGCCTCCGCAACCTTCAGAGCCGGGTCATTAGCGCTGGCTGCTGATTTTTTCGCCTCCCCGCGCCTCTTGTCAAGCTCGCTCGGTTCCAAGCTGGTAACCAGCTTCATGGTTTTGCCTTCAACCCGTGCGTTTGAAGGCACCTCCCCCAACAGAGCGGTCAAGCCGGGCACAACCCTAGCGTTCGATTCCGCCACGAATTTGTCTCGTTTGTCATAACGACCGGTGATGGTGGGATCCACCAAAAATGCAATGTTGCCTTCCGAGTCAACCAAATACTTCGCATCCCCCAAGCCAGGCAGTTCCTTGCGTTGCGCCTTGGTGGTTCGCCATTCTCGGTAGGTCACACCCTCCAAAACCCGGGTGTTGCCCCCGCTGAATTCAGCCTCAAACTGTTTCACATTCACGCTGGGCAAATCACGCGTGCTAAGCACTTCACCTGCCTGATTGAAAAGCAGCAGTGTTCCACCAATCACAAGGGCGCTTGTCAAGGCGCCAACCAAAATCGCATACTGTTGTAAATAAGGGGTTCCACCTACCAAGAACCCCGTTTTCAAATCCTGCGAGGTCGTGCCCCCGTTACTTGCCGCGATGCAAACCACGCCGCCAATCGATAGCGCTAACAACGCATCCCTGGAGCCCGTCATCCCCAGCGACAAAAAGATCAGGCAAGTCAAAAGGAGTGTTGCAATAGTCATGCCCGAAATCGGGTTGCTCGAAGACCCAATCTCCCCCGTCAGGCGGCTCGATACCATCACAAACAAAAATCCAAAAAACAAAACCAGCGCCGACCCACCTATGGCACCCCAAAGCCCAACTTGCGGCGCCAAAAACCACGCCAAAAGCCCCGCCAATACCAACACCCCGCCAGCCACCACCATGGGCGGCAGGTCTTTTTCAGTCCTGGGTGTTTCCAAAGGGCCACCATTTACCAGGGCTTGGCCATTTTTTTTGGTCCCCATGCCCAAGGTGGAAAAGATGGCTCCAAATATGGTCGGCAAAGTCTTGATCAAGCTGAATATGCCCGCCGCTGCCACACAGCCGGCACCAATGAATCGCAGGTAGGTCCCCTGCATTTTGTCAGCACCCATTTGGCCAATGGGCGCGGTCGAAGGAGGCAACACACCATCCCTGCCATCGCCAAAAAATGCCATGCTGGGAAGCAAAACCAAAGCGCCTAAAATCGATCCGGCAAGCATCAGCGCGCTCACGCGCAGGCCAATGATATACCCCACACCCAATAACTCCACTCCCATGTCGCTCGACACCCGGGCCACACGCGAGAAAAATCCTAGCGGCGCTTCCAGCCCGGCTTTCAAAAGGCCCGCTCCCTCGCTAATAAGTTTGTGTCCAAAGGCGATGGCAAATCCCGCCATCACGGCGCCACCCTGCGCTCCCCCACGCTCCGCGCTTTCCAATACCTTCGCGCAAGCCGTTCCTTCCGGATAAAGCAGCGTGTTCGGCTGACCCGGTGCCCCGTGCATCTTCACGATGAACAACCGCCTCAGCGGGATCATCATCAAAATTCCCAAAAGACCGCCCATCACCGAAACCATCATCACCCTGGGCAAATCCATGTCAAAACCTATCAGCATCAGCGCGGGCATTGTCACCCCAACGCCAAAAGCGATCGACTCCCCGGCGCTGCCGGTGGTTTGCAATATGTTGTTTTCCAAAATGGTGGTGCGCTTCACCAAACCGGTCGCACCCAAAATTCTGAACAGTGTGATAGCTAACACCGCGACCGGAATACTGGCAGAGACCGTCAGGCCGACCTTCAGCACCAAATACAGCGAACTGGCGCCAAAGACCAATCCAAGAATTGCCCCCACCACTACGGCCCGCAGGGTAAATTCAGCCATGCCCGCCTTGGGATCGTTGGCTGCGGTGGCGATTTGCTGCGTGGACATGGCCCCAACTCCCAAAAATCTTTTGACGGTTGAGAATCTAAAGAACAATCAGATGGGGCATACCGGGCGGTCAGTGAATTCCAACCCCGGTTCACCGGCCACTACCTCACCCACCAAAAAGGCCGGGACGCCCATCCGCTCCACCTGCTTCACAATGCTCTCGGCAAAGTAACGGCTAACTACCAGCACCATCCCAAGTCCCATGTTGAAAACGCGGAACATTTCCTCTTCCGAAACGCCACCCAACTGTTGCAGCCAGGGGAAAATCGCCGGCATATGCCAAGAATTTTTCCAAACTTTGGCCCGAGTGCCCGGTGGCAATATCCGCGGCACATTCCCTTCCAAACCTTCACCGGTGATATGGGCAATACCTCGTACTACCTTCCGCTTGATGGGGTAGTGGTTTAAAAGTTCGCTAACCACTTTGGCATAAATGCGGGTCGGCTCCAAAAGAGCGTCCCCAACGGTTCGCCCCAGTTCCGCTACAGGGCTGTCTACGGTTAACCCGGCCCTTTCAAAAACAATCTTCCGGGCCAGTGAGTAGCCATTGCTGTGAAGACCGGTGCTGCCAAGGCCCACCAGCATGTCTCCCGGCCGAACCCGTTTGCCGGTCACCATGCGGTCCCGTTCTGCCACAGCCACACAAAACCCTGCCAAGTCATAATCGCCTTCTTTGTAGACTTCTGGCAAAATTGCAGTTTCGCCACCCACCAAGGCGCAACCCGCTTCAATGCATCCATCACTCACCCCACGAACCAAGGCCTCCACCAAAGGCGGATTGTCGCGCGGAATGGCAATATAATCCAGAAAAAACAAAGGCTCAGCACCAGCGCAAAGGCAGTCGTTGACCGACATGGCCACCAAATCAATGCCCACGGTGTGGTGGCGATTCATCATCGCGGCCACCTTTAACTTGGTGCCAACACCATCCGAGCCAGATACAAGCACAGGGTGCTTGTAATTCTTGGCAAAAAGTCGGTTGTTAAAATCCAAGCTAACTAGGCTGGCAAATCCGCCAAAACCATCCATCACTCGGGGCGTGTGCGTGCGCCTCACCCAGTGGGCCATGCCATCCAGAGTTTGGTTGTATAAGTCCAAATCCAATCCCGCAGCCCGATAATCAAGCCCTTGGCCGCCCGATTGACCAGACTGGGGAAGTTTCTGTCCGCTGTTGTTCGTTTCGCTCATGGTGGTATCAGCATAGAAAAAACAAACGGGAAATCGAACTGGCTAGTTTGAAAACTGGAAAAACATTTAGATAAAGTTGGCTATATTAATTTATCAATGCCGCTAGGCGATGGTGCGATTGATCCGTTTAGTTAGGCTAAAATGCTTGGATATTTGGAGGAATTTAAAATTACAGATAAGTTTGCTTGCCGGGGGGGTTGATAAAGCATTATTTGTAAACTAAGGTAACTTCGAGCGGTTAAATTGCCCTCCTCACCGCTCTATTTACTTATTTTAATTTTTTCCAAACCGGGAGGTTTATCCGATGAAGCGCCGTGGTTTCACATTGATTGAATTGCTGGTGGTTATCGCCATCATCGCAGTTCTTGTTGGCCTACTGGTTCCTGCCGTGCAAAAAGTGCGCGAAGCAGCCAACCGTATGAGCTGCACCAATAACCTGAAGCAAATTATTCTTGCAGCAGCCAACTACGATTCCACCAATGGCTGCCTGCCTTCCGGTACGGTCGGCCCTGCCAAATCAGAGCAATCTGAAACAGGCGCTGGCACCGGTGGTTGGTCGAACGGTCCCTACACGGGCGTACTGATTCCTCTGCTCCCCTATGTCGAGCAAGACAATCTATACAAGATGCTGCAAATTGCCAGCTCCAGCGCCGATCAAAACGGTGCAGGTTATCCCAATAACCACTGGTTTCAATTCAACGCTGCTAATCCAGCAAG
>CAIWHS010000049.1 GCA_903912515.1 uncultured Planctomycetaceae bacterium | reverse complement strand
TCTGGCATCGAGGTTAGCACCGGTATTGGGTTGCGCCGCGCGCAGGTTGGCCAAGCCAGGGCCGTTCGGAGTGAACGGGCGATGCGCCACACCTAAAAATCCCGGTTCGGTACCCCGGCTCATGCCACGCAGGCTCACATATGCTGGCACGGTTGCCCCATGGCCAACATCAGCTTGCTTGGCCCGTAGCTTGGATACTACCGACCCAAAGGAAGGATGCTCCTGCACCCGGTTGACTTGTTCGCTGAAGCCCGTCATCACTTGCGAGTCGGAATGCTCGTCCACCGCCACCAAGGACCGAACCACCGCCAGCTTGTCGAACATTTTCGCCTGCAGGGGAAAATGCTCGCTGATCTGAATACCCGACACATTGGTGCCAATCGGCTTGAATTCGCCACGGTACTCGACCGGAGCCTCCGGCTTGAGGTCATACATGTCCATATGGGATGGGCCACCTGGCAAGTAAACCAGAATGGCTGCCCTCACCTTGCCAGATTTGGTTTTGCTGGCTGGACCTGACTTGCTATTGTCAGCCCCCAAAGCCTTCATGCGCAGCATGTCGGCCAGGGTGAGGCTGCCACCCAATGCACCCAACCGAATAAAATCCCGTCGGCCCATGCCATCGCAAAAGCCTTTGCTTGCCGCTGAACCCCAAAGTGTGAGCATCGTTCACCCCATCATTCGGATTGCGCAAAACACATATTGCCAAGGGGACAAAGCGGAGGCAGGAAGGCAGCCGTGGGCAGGCTAGGCGATTTCCCTTTGGGAATTATCGACATATTACCCGCTCTATTTCCGATTTTCCAAGAGAAAATTCCGCTCAATGGAACTTTTTGATCACTTCAAGCACCAAAAAAGCACCTGATTGGCATCCCAAACAGTTTTGGATTACGCTCTTATTTTAGATGAATGCACTCACCCAATGGTTCCCCCTCCCTCAAAAACTAAAAGCCCCCAGTTTTGTTTTGCAACCACCATCACCGCTTTTTTGCTCCATCTTCACGAAAGGTCGTCATGGCCAAACATTGGACCTCTCTAGTGCTGGTTGTGGTAATTTCGGCGTTTTTTTCAACCACCCCCCAGGCTCAAAACCAGCCCATACCCCCTAAAGCCACCCTTCTAGACCAGCCACCTGTATTGAACCGGGTGTTTCCTCCGGCACTGACAACAGGAAAGGCTTCCTCTTTAGAATTGCGCGGAACTGGGGTGGAAAATCCTTTGGAAATACTTGCAAGCAGAAGAGGTTTTGGTTTCAAAATCATCCCCCAAGAGATTCCACCACCACCTGCGAAACCCGGCTCACGCCCGGCCACCCAACCCATGAACCAGCCCTCGCGACTGGTAGGCCGAGTGGAGGCAACCTCGCCCATGACAGCGGGTGATGAAATGGTGGAATTGCGGGTTTTAACGGCTGGTGGGCTAAGCAATTCCCGCAAGATTTTGCTGACAAGCCTGAGCGTGGTGGAAGAAAAAGAACCTAACAATGATCCAGAAAGTGCCCATAAATTAAACCTTAACCAAATAGCAGCTGGAGTGATCAGCTCCACCACCGATGTGGACTATTATCAGTTCGAAGGGTCCAAGGGGCAAAGACTTCTTGCATGGCTGGGAACCGCCACCATAGACAGCCGGCTACCCGGGGCAGTCGAGATAATTGGGCCAGACAATCGCGTGTTGGCCCAAGCCCGCGACCGGGTCGATAGCGACACGGTGCTGGATCTCCGCCTACCAACCGATGGCACCTACAAGGCCCGCATCTTCGGCTTCGGCCATGTGGAGAGCGGCCCAGATGCTTTTTATCTGTTACGGCTGGGTGAATCGCCGGTGATTGATTCGGTCCACCCGTTGGTCCAATCTCCCTCTGGCGGGGATTGTCTGGTTTTTGGCCACGGCCTTCCCGGCGGCACCCCGGTACCCGGTCGCAAGGATGGGCTCGAGCAGGCTAAGTTAATTCTTAGGCCTGTCTCAGAAGAATCAACTCCTGCCACTGCTGTTGATAACCCAAACGGGCTTCTCCCCTTGAAGCCATTTCGGTTTGCAGGCGGCCCGGCAATTTGGCTCCCTGTCAGCGACAAAGTCACGATGGAACCCGACGATAAAAGCGACAACAACTCACCTGACAAAGCCACACCTATCCTTGTGCCGGCGGTCGTTTCCGCTCGGCTTGAAAAACCGGGCGATCGCGATTTCTTCCGCTTCGACGCGAAAAAAGGTGAACCGCTTTCGATTGAACTTCTGGGCGACCGTGTGGGGACCCGCCTCGATTTTGTGCTAAGCCTAAAAAGCGATGACGACAAAAACACCCAAGAATTCGATGATGGCCCAGAGGCACTTCACCCCCAGTGGTTCTTCAATCGAACCGATGATCCCACCCTGCGCTTCACCCCCCCTAGGGATGGCACCTACAGACTAAGTGTCTCGGCCCGGGATGTGAATCTTGGTGGGTCCCCCCAGCAGGTATATGCCTTGCGGGTAGGGCCCCCCAGGCCCGATTTCCGTTTGGTGACCATAGATCCCACCACCCAGGGGGGAATTCCGCGTTTGAAACCCGGAACGGCACTTTCTTTTTTGGTGCTGGCGGAACGCCTCGGTGGTTTTGATGCTCCCATCGAGGTGCGCATTGACCGACTTCCATCAGGCACCCGCGCCCTCCCTTGCCAGATCCCCGCCGGCCAGAAAGGAGCATGGCTAACACTGATAGGCGAACAGGGTATGACTGAGGCAGCCTGGCCCCTCAATGTGACAGGTTCGGCCAAACCGGCTGCCGGTGCAAATACTATCGAACGCCAAGCACGCCATGCGGCGCCTGCCTACCCATCGACTCAACAAGTCAACAATCCTCAGCCCGTGCGGATGGAACACGACCTATTGGTGGCGACTTCACCCAAGCCTCCACTCCTCACTCTCACACCCGACCAAACCACCATCAAGTTGACCCAAGGCGACCGGGCAACCATGAAATTCACTGTAAAAAAACCGCAGGGAATGACTGGCCAGGGCCAAGTCACGCTGATGGAAACCCAAAATCAACCGGATCCGCCCGTGCGGGTTTCCAATGGCAACAACGGTCAAGTGACCATCCAAGCCGACAAAGACAGTCTTGAATTCCAATTGGAATGTCGCAACAACGCCCGGGCCCAAGTGTTGCACCTGGTGCCAAGATTCACCATCACCGCCCAGGAAGATGACCCCGACAACAAGGGCAGGCGTCGACAGGTGGTGAGAATGGAAAACGGTCCACCTATTGAGGTCACCTTGTTGCCCAAAAGGCCCCTTCAGCCAACCCTGACCAGCCAAACCATCCGTGCCAAGGGAGGCGAAAAGGGCACTGTCACCATCCGCCTGAACCGGCAGGGGTTTTATGGCCCGGTGCGCCTTGTTTGCGCCGAATATGGCCTCGACACCACAGTCCAACCAGACCTGGACGAGGCCCCACTCGAGTTGTCCATTCCGCAAAACGCCCGCCCCGGCGGCAAACCCCTGGTGATTCAAGCCACGTGCGAGGCACTGCCCGGCCATACTGTCAATCAGGAGTTACGCCTGCAGTTCAACCTGGTCTCGCCCATGGCCAGACCGAGGTAGTGGCAACTACAAAAGCAAAACCCGGCGACAATATCCCCGGGTTTCGCTTCTGACTTAATTTCATATCAAAAAACTATTTATTCAACCCTTCAGCCAGAGGTGCCTTGGTGTCGCCTGTGGCCGCGAATTCAACCCCACGGATGAGCAGGGTTTTAAAACCCGGGCAGCCCATGGCGCTGGTATCGTGGCCGAGGACATTTTCAACAACCCGCCCCTTGCCATAATTGGCAACCCAAACCATGGGCTCGTGCTTGCCGCTGTTTTTCGCGTCAATCGATGGCTCCGCATAAGCGGTGGCCAGCACAATGCTCTCGGGGAACATCACCGAGTTTTGGTACAGCTCGTCGGTAGGATGCTTGAATTCCTTGATTCCTGCGGTGATCGGATGATCCTTGCGCACTGTCACCGTGAACTCATGCTTTTTGCCGTGGTTCCCCTGCTTGCGCCAACCACCCGCAAGGGCCTTTTCATATTCCTTGTTCAAGGCGCTGTCAGCAGTGAAAGCCGCTGAGGACCAATGGTGAACATAGAGGCCCTTGCCACCCTTCACAGCGTCAAGAAAAGCCTTCTTGTTGGCGTCCGACCAGACGCTTTCAGGATTTTCCTTGGCGCCCTTGGGGGTATCGCGATAATTCAAAACCAGCACATCGTATTGGGCAAGGTTTTCCGCGGTTAGATCTTTGCCAGGCTTTTCCGTGAGGTCCACCGTGTGGCCGGCTTTGCCTAACAATTCCTTGATCAAAGGTGCTGTTTTCTTCCATTCATGAAATTCATCGCCCGTGATGACCAACACCTTGGCCGCTTGGGCCTGACCTGCCACCAGCGCAAACGCGCAAACGGCGCAAGCATTCCAAAACCAACTTTTCATATTCTCATCTCCTCAAAGTAAAAACCACGGGCTTCAACTTTCCGAAGATAAGGCAATTCAGTGGCAATGCAAGCTGCCTGGGTCTGAAATCAAACCATTAGGCATTCCTAGCGGTTTCACTGCGACCAATTCGAGTCGTTCGATTTGCTCAAATGGCTTTCAAAAAACCATGTGAATCATGGCAACGAGTGATTGAAACCTTGGCCGGCATCACGCCAACAACTCTGCCCGCACCCGACCGATTCCCCCCACAGGCAGTGGCCTGCCTATGCGGTCATAAATCTCGGTGTGCGGCTCGATTCCCATCAGGTGGTAAACAGTCGCCAAAACATCCTTGGGAGAGAAGGGGGTCTCTGCTGGCATACCACCTTGGCGATCACTCCGGCCAACAACTCGCCCTTTGGCGAAACCTCCACCCGCAAATGCCGCAGAATACACCCCCGACCAGTGGTCACGCCCGCCACCTCGCACATTTTGCATGCGCGGGGTGCGGCCGTGCTCGCTTAGCACCACCACCGCAGTGTCATCGAGCATCCCCCGCTGTTCCAGATCGATAAGCAGCGACGCGAATGCGTTGTCAAAGCCCGGCCCCAGCTCATCGCGCAGCCTGGGGTAATGGAAAACATGGGTGTCCCAACCACTGTTAACCTGGCCGTATTCGTCCCAGAAAACCGTCACAAACTTGCCACCCGCCTCCAATACTCTCCGTGCCGCCAGACACGATTGGCCAAACAGGTTCATGCCATAGCTTTCGCGGGTTTTCATGGGCTCCCGCTGCACATCCAAGGCATCCCCAAGCTTGCCCGATGTGGTCAGCGCCATGGCCATGGCCCGCTGCCTCTCAAAGATTTCGCCCCCCTCGATTACGCCTGCCCCATCCAGTTGGCGGGCCAGGCTCAAACGCGGGTTCATTCGGTCCAGAGTCAAACCCTCCACCGGCTTGCACAATTCAAACCGGTCGCTCGGCAAGATACCCAAATAAGGGTCGGCCACCATTTTGGGTGGAATTCCGGGTGTGTTCGAATCCCGCTCCAAGGTCTTGGTGCCCGGGGCCCTGAATTCTGACCACACCGGGTCAGCGGTCGGCCCTAAAAATCCCCCAAACGGCCCCGAACGAGCCGGCCCCCGCTTGGACCCAAAAGGGAAGGGAAGCGCAAAGTTGCCCGGCACATCGACCAGGCCACTTTTGCCCCGCGAGGCAAGGTGCTCCACCACCGAGCCGATAAAGGGCCAGTGGCGCGAATCGCGCGGTTTCGATTCAAGCGGTATATCGGTGGTCGGCACTCCCGAGGTGGCATAGGCCACCCCATGCACAGGGTAGGGATGCGTCAACGAGCGCAGCACGCACACTTTGTTCAAAATCGCCGCGGTGCGTGGAAAAATCTCGCTAATCCGCACCCCGGGCATGGCCGTGTTGATCGACCGAATATCACCCCGAATTTCAACAGGTGCCTCAGGTTTTGGGTCCCAAGTATCCAGTTGGCTGGGTGAACCCCAAAGTGAAAGCAAGATACATCGCTTTGCCTGGCCAAATCCCCCCAGACGCGACGATTCGCCCAGCGGCTTGGTATCCGCACCTAAAGCAATTGGCCCCCAAGGCCCAAGCCCAAGAGTTCCAAGCCCGCCAACATGCATCAAATCTCGGCGCGTGAGGCCGTCGCACAGGCGTTTGGAGGATCCCAAAATACTCAGCATGGCCGGCCCAAGGGGTATTTCTTTTCAAGGTAAGGGGTTTGGTTAGGCGGGTAGCATCCCCATACCGCTATTCCATTATCCCCCCAAGGGCCCTGCAAAGCCAGATCGATACAAACAAACCCCATAACCATTGGTTGGATCGAAGGCAAATATTCCTTCTGTGAAAGAGTCCGGAATTATGCGCCCATCTCCAGAATGACCTCGGAAAGGTTAGGGATGGAAGTTGCAACCAAACCTTACCCAAGGACCAAACGGAGGCCGCGCTGGCAAATTTAGGCGAGAGCAGGGGAGCGGACAACATTCGGAATATGATCCGTGTCAGCCAGCTTCCTGCCTGAGGTTATTCTGGCACTGCATGCGGATGGCAGCCAGACGGACGCGCTGCACGGCAGGGACAAGCAGGCCGATGAGCACGGCCAGAATCGCAATCACCACCAGGAGCTCTATCAGCGTGAAAGCTGCCCGCCGATCATTGCGACCTCTAACAAACTCCTGCCTGCCT
>CAIWHS010000048.1 GCA_903912515.1 uncultured Planctomycetaceae bacterium | reverse complement strand
TCAATTTTCTTGAGCGGGTGGTCAACGAGCACGAAATCCAAACCATCTTCCACCTTGCCGCCCAGGCGATTGTGGGTACTGCGAACCGTTCCCCTCTCGCCACATTCGAAGCGAACATCAGGGGCACCTATAATTTGTTAGAGGCGGCACGCAGAAGCGGGTTGAACCCGCATGTAGTACTTGCCAGCTCGGACAAGGCGTATGGGGACCATGCCGGTAAAGCTTATGATGAGACATCCCCCTTGGCTGCCACTCATCCTTACGATGTGAGCAAAGCATGTGCTGACATGCTGGGCCGCAGTTATTTTAAAAGCTATGGCCTACCAGTTTGCGTGACCCGTTGTGGCAATTTCTTTGGTGGTGGCGACCTGAACTGGAACCGGTTGGTTCCTGGTGCCATCCGTAGCTTGCTTGCTGGTGAAGCACCTGTGTTGCGTTCTACCGGGCAAGAGTTGCGCGACTACTTTTATGTGCGCGACGGGGCTATGGCTTATATCCATTTGGCCGAACGCATGGCTGCGGATGATGGCATCCATGGCGAGGCTTTCAATTTCTCGGCAAATTTCCGCATGAATTCGCTGGAGATGATCAGAGCCATTTGCAAACAGCTTGGCAGTCGGATCGAACCCCATATTTTAGGCACGGCCACGAACGAGATTCCTGCACAACGCGTGAATAGCACTTTGGCTAGGGAAAAGCTAGGTTGGGCCCCGCGTTGGACCTTTGACGAGGCTCTTGAGGAAACCTTGGCTTGGTACCGGGCGCATTTGGCCGGTTTGGAAAACGAGGCGGTGAATCTGGATGAGCCGGCGATTCCGGCTGGCAGCCGATTGGGCCGGGCAGCCTGAAAACCCCGGCCACAAGCACACCTTGGAGCAAGCACCCATGAGCAGCCAAAAACTGAAACCGATTCTCACCGCAGGTCCTTCCATCACCAAGCTGGAGATGGATTATGTAGCTGATGCTTGCGCTCATGGATGGAACCAGGATTGGAATCTTTACCTTGAGCGGTTTCAGCGCGCTTTTGGCGAGGTGACCGACACCCGGTTCAATATGGCGACCAGTTCCTGCACCGGTGCGCTTCATTTGGCATTGCTGTCTTTGGGCGTGGGGCCCGGGGACGAGGTGTTGGTTCCCGAAACCACTTGGGTGGCCACCGCCAGCGCTGTGAAATATTGCGGTGCCACTCCGGTCTTTGTTGATGTGCAACCAGACACTTGGTGCATGGACCCTGACCACTTGGTCGCGGCGATCACCCCGCGCAGCAAAGTGGTGATTCCAGTCCATCTCTATGGCCAGCCTTGCGATATGAGCCGCATCCTTGCCATTGCAAAAACCCATGGCCTGAAGGTGCTGGAGGATGCAGCCCCCGCCTTGGGCGCAACGGTTCTGGTGGATGGTGTGGAGCGACCTGTGGGTTCGCTAGGCGATGTGGCCTGTTTCAGTTTTCAGGGTGCCAAGATCATGACCACCGGCGAAGGTGGCATGCTGGTGACCAACAATCAGGAAATTTTCGAACGGGCCAGCTTTTTGAACGACCATGCTCGCGATCGCGCCAGCGGCTTCCAGATTTTGGAAGTGGGATACAAATATAAAATGTCCAACATTCAAGCCGCATTGGGACTTGCCCAATTGGAAAGGCTGGATGAATTGGTGGGTCAAAAGCGCACTATCATGTCTTGGTACCAAGACCGTTTGTCGGGCGTGGAAGGCCTGAGCCTGAACGATGCCAATGCTTGGTCGAAACCCATATTTTGGATGAGTTCGGTGGTGCTCGATGAGCGGATCACGCCGTCACGCGAGCAAGTCACCCGGCACCTGAAGGAACTTGGAATCGACAGCCGGCCTTTCTTCCCACCACTTTCCAGCTTCCCGATGTTCCGCACTTCAGAGGGCCCTGCCCCGGTTGCTGCCCGCATTGGCAGGGCAGGAATCAACCTCCCTAGCGGACATTCGCTCACCGAGGCTGATATCGACCGAGTTTGTGTCGGATTGCGTTCGGCTATTGCCGTGCGCCCTGTGGTTGCAGCCTGAGGGGGAAACCACCATGTCGCAACCAACCGTTTCCTACTCAGACAAGATCTCTTGTTCAGGCTCGATCTCCAATGCAAACCTCGCAGCAGCCAGTTCTATTGACGGTACATTGGAGGCAAGTTTGCAGGATAGGCTGGTGTTGGTTCACAATGCGCTTGCCAATCTGAAATCACCCCACGAGCAGGGCGCGGGTTCGATGCCCCTGTTCGATGGTGTTCAAAGGGCTGGCACTTTAGTGCCAGTGACTGAAACTTGCCTCACTGATCGCAGGGCTATTGCAAGATTGGCCCGGTGGCGTGAAGGTGCCCCCGAGGCTTTTCCTTCGGTGACACCTGTAACCCTCGAGGGGACGGCCCGGTGGTTGGAAAAGGCTGTCTTGGGCCAGCCTGATCGCATGCTCTTTTGGGTTCTCGATGCCAATGGAACTCCCGTTGGTCATGCGGGCTATTACCGCTTCGACGCGCAAAGCAACACCCTTGAAATTGATAATGTGGTGCGGGGCGAGAAGGGCGGCGCCCGGGGTATCATGACCTTGGCTGTTCGGGCCCTTTGCTCTTGGGCTTTCGATAATCTGGCTGTGGATGCGATTTGCCTGCGGGTGTTTGATGACAATCCACGGGCAATGAGACTGTATCGGGCGGTTGGTTTTCAGGAACTTTTCAGGCTTCCGCTGGTTCGTCAGGAATTGCCAAATGGCCATCGCTGGGTTGAGGTGGATGCCACCCACCGGGGACCAGTGGGCAGACATTTTGTGACCATGCGGCTTGACCGGCCCGGCATGCGACTGAGCGACCCATTGCGCAAACCAATGGCCATGCAGCGCCCGGTGTTGAGCATCGTGATGCCTGCCAAGAACGAAGAAGGCAATTTGCAAAGGGCATATCAGGAACTTGGCGCAGTGCTGGATGCCTTGGGCGAACCTTACGAGGTTTTGATTATCGACAATGCCAGTACAGATGGCACCCGTCGCATTGTTCGGGAATTGTGTGACCGCGACCAACGCTGGCGGTATTTGCGTTTCTCGCGTGATTTTGGTGTTGAAACCTCGATGGCGGTCGGATTGCGTTCGGCGCGGGGCGATGCGGCCATGGTGGTTTTTAGCGATTTACAAGATCCGGTGGAGTTGATTCCAAAATTCATGGGCCACTGGCGGGAAGGCCATGATGTGGTTTATGGCGTTGTGCGCGACCGCGCGGGCGACCCATGGTGGAAATCGCTGGGGTCCAAGGTTTTTTACAAACTGCTGGAGCGAGTGGGCGACTGCAGGCTGCCTGCGAAAGCAACCGATTTCAGGCTGCTGTCGCGTAGGGCCATCGACGCAATGGGCCTGCTGAATGAGCGCAACCGCTACTTTCGCGGCCTGAGCCACTGGATTGGTTTCCCGTCGAAGGCGGTGGAGTATGACCGCCACCCCCGGCGCGCGGGCAGGAGCCATGCGCCTTTCTTGTATCTGGTCAATCTTGCGGCGCGGGCGGTGACTTCTTTCTCGCTGTGGCCCGTTGAGGCCTTGGGCGGTTTGGCTATTTTCTCAATGGTTCTAACCTTGGTGCTGGCGGCACTTGCCTTCACCGGTTTGTGGGGAGTTGGTCTCACCCACACCATGCTGGGTGCGATTTTGTCGGCGACTTTGGGTGCTGGTTGGGTGGTGGGCCAGTATGCGGGCCGTACCTACTTGGAGGCACGCAAGCGTCCGCTTTATTTGACCGAAGAATCGATTCGTTGGGATGAGGTTGAAAAAGTTGGGGGTTATTGGATTGCAGAAGCGAAAGGCGGGCAGACTACCGCCGGGCAGGTTTACCCAGTGAAGCACGATTCCAGGCCAAGGCCATCTTGGTCGCCCTGATTTTGCCAAGGATTAAGCAACAGATTCACACCATGGAGAGCAAGACAATGTGGCAAGATTTGCACCAGGAGATTTTGGAAAAGGTTAAGGAATACAGCAGGCAGCGCCATGTGAAACGGGACGAGTTCATCCCGGGCACAACGCCGGTGCCCTATGCGGGCAGGGTGTTTGACGAATCTGAAGTCACGGCTGCGGTGGATACTGTTTTGGATTTTTGGCTCACGCTTGGGCCTCAGGGTGAAGCTTTTGAGAACGAACTGGCCAAGGCTGTGGGGGTGCGCGAGGCGCTACTCACCAATTCAGGATCGAGCGCCAACCTCCTGGCGGTCAGCGCTTTAACCAGCTCCACCCTTACCGATGGTTTACGGCCTGGGGATGAGGTGATCACCGTTGCTGCCGGATTTCCGACAACGGTTGCCCCGTTGGTGCAAAACGGATTGGTTCCAGTGTTTATTGATGTTGAACCGGCCACCGCCAACTTGCGGCCAGATTTGTTGGAAGGGGCGTTGTCGTCGAAAACAAGAGCAGTGGTGGCTGCCCATGCGCTTGGCCACCCGTTTGATTTGGATGCGGTTACCGATTTTTGCCAAAAGAACGACCTTTGGCTGATAGAAGACAATTGTGATGCTTTGGGAGCTGAATGGCGCGGTAAGCGGACCGGTTCATTTGGTGACATGGCTACACAAAGTTTTTACCCTCCGCACCACCTCACTATGGGCGAGGGTGGGGCTGTATTGACCAATACTCCTCGCTTGCGGCGCCTGGCTGAAAGTTTTCGTGATTGGGGCCGCGATTGCTGGTGCCCATCGGGCAAGGACAACACTTGTGGCAAGCGTTTTGGTTGGAAGATGGGTGATCTGCCCGAAGGCTATGACCACAAATACATTTACCGCCATTTGGGCTACAACCTGAAACCTTTGGACATGCAGGCTGCCATTGGTCGTAAACAACTTGCCAAATTGGACGGTTTTGTCGCAGCAAGGCGGGCCAATCATGCCTATTTGATGGAAGCCCTCAGGCCATTTGAGGGCTTGATTCATCTGCCAGAGGCGGATCCGCGAGCCAACGCTTCCTGGTTTGGTTTTCTGGTGGTTGTGCGTGACCATGCCCCTGTCAATCGGCAAGAGATCGTGCGTCATTTGGAAGCGCGCAAAATTCAGACCCGGCCTTTGTTTGCAGGCAATCTGCTGCGCCATCCGGCATTTGAAAATATCGAACACCGGGTGGTGGGTGATTTGCGCATGACGGACAAGATCATGAATGACGCCTTCTTCATGGGTGTCTACCCTGGCTTGACCAAGCCCATGCTTGATCACATGGTGAATAGCCTGCGTGAGGTGCTGGAGCCTGCTTCCACGGGCAAGACTGTCCGGGTGGCGATGCCACAAATCTTGGGCGCTGCCTGATGACGCCAGGTTATCGCCGGCTGGGAATTGGGGCGGTTCTGGCAGTGGTCCTGCTGTGCCATTGGTTCACGCGGGTGGAATCCATCCGGCAAATCGAACTGGACCAACGCCAATTTTGGGCGGATACCTTTCGTTATTCATTGTCGGCTCTGGCTGGGCAGGGGCTTCGTCCTGTGAGGTTTGCGGGTGTTCCCCAATCCATCCCGCTACAAAAATTTCTTAGTTTGCGATCGGCATCCCTTAGCCGTGAGGAGTTTGACGCCTATTTTAGCCTGCCTGAGTCAGCCCCTCTCACTCCACCTGTGGGCATAACAGATATAAGCGATGAACATTTACCTTGGCCTCTCTACACCACCCGTATACTTGATTTGTGGACTGCCACCGGGCTTTGGTGGTTGTTTGGCATTCGTTGGGATGTTCTTTTCCTTTTTTATGCGGGTCTTTCCACAATTGCCTGTTTCTGTTTTTTCCTGATAGGCCGTGGTTTGTCGAGCAATGGTTGGGTGGGTTTGGTGGCGGCAGGTGCCTATTCTGTTATGCCCATTGAAATCACTTACACAGCTTATTCGCCCCGCGATATTTCTCCCTTGTGGTTTGCCGCCCCCGCATGGGCAGCTTTAGCTTGCTTGGTGGGTTGTCAAACAGGGTGGATCGGGTCTATGTTCGCCTGCCTATTGGCAGGTTTTTTGGCTGCATTGGGTTTGGGTTGGCGTCACGATGCCTTGGTCACAGTGATGAGCGTGGCAGGACTGGCAGGGCCAGCCTTGTTGTTTGCTGGCCGCGGTTGGGCAAAAGCCTTGGGCGGGACTGTGGCCTGCCTGCTTGCTGTATTAGTCACACGGTTTGCCATAGCCAGTTTGTGTCCTGTTATCCCACAGGGCTCTGGTGTGGGTTTTCATATGGCCAGTTATGCGGAAGAAACGCGGTGCAATTTATTTCATATTGAAAACAGCATGGGTGTTTCGCGTGATGATTTGCAGGTCATATTGCGCGTGGCACAACGCCGTATGGAAGAAGGGCTGGAGCCTTTATCGTTTGATCCGGAACATTGCCATGAAATCTATGGCCCTGACCATGCCCGCATTAGCCGGGAATTGTTTTTTGAATCGTTTCAACTGAACCTTCCGGTTTGGTTGGGCCATGCCCCCAATTTTATTTGGCGTTCACTGCAGGCCACTCGTTTGGCTGATTTACCGCTGGCATCTACCGGTCATGCTCCTGAATTGGATCCCAAACGCACTCGGAAGCCCATGTCATGGTGGCTGGCAATTCAAAAATGGCTGGCAGGCGCGGTCCCAGTTTTGGCTTTGGTGGGAGCCTTGCGAGTTTGTTTTCCCTTACCCTGGCATGACCTTCGTGGCGCTTGGCTCTTGCGCGGCTTGGTGGGCTTCCTGTTTGGCTACATGCTGATATTGTTTTTTGTTTTGCCCGAGGAGAAGCATGCGGGCCCCTTGCTGTTACCCATGGCTATTCTCACGGCAGAGGCTTTGGCCTTTTTATTGGGTTTGGGAGACCCTGTCCGGCTTGGAGTGTTGGCTTCGGGATTCACTGTTCGGCGCATTACAACCATGGGGTTGGTAGTAATTGGGTTGGTTGTTGTTTGGCAACTTGTGTCGATCAAAGCAGTTGAAATATCAACGAATGCCCGGCGCCTTCAGGTTGGAAAAGCTTATGATTTAGCTGAAAAAGCTGATTGGGAGACAAATAATGGTGATCCGGTTCGCCAGGAGTGGATTCGTGAAGGAGAGCTGAGGAAAAAGGCGGTAGCGATATTGGCTTGGGTTCAGGCCGATGAAAGTGGTGTGCGTTTGGCCTGTCGGGAGGGAACTTTTGGCCACCCTAAACCACTTGTACAATATCATGATTCTCCCAGCAGGCTATTTACCACCTGGCATCGTGTGCCCGATGGCGAACCTAGTTTGTTTGTTATCACTTTGCCGGGTCAGGCGCTGTTTGGTGATGAACGAGGCGACATCGTCAGGCTTGAGATTTTGGGCAAAGGGAAAATCCTTCGCACAGCGTTTTTGGAATTGAGCAACGCCCCTGAGGGCGACAAACTTTCTTGGTTGCGAACTTTGGTCACCATGGGTGAAAATCAACCCGGAAGTCCCAGATTGCGAAGTTACAGCATGTCTGGGGCAACAATGCACCGCCTGAAAATTCGTGACCTTTATCTGGGGCTGGAGTTGGAGGAACAGGCCCTTTACGATGCAGTGAAGTGGCGGCATAACCTGCACGAGGAAGACCGCAAGCAAGACAACCGGGAAAACGACGATTCCCCCTGAAATTAAGCATGTATTCACCGACTATTTTGCACGCCCCGGTTAACGAGTTACATCGCCTACGTCGGGCGTTGTTTTTGTTGGTTGCGGAAATTGAATGTCACGCTTTGGGCGCGATATTGGCCATCAGCTCGTTGATTTTTTCCTTGCCTGCCATTGGACTTGGACGAGACGAACTGCAAATCTTTCTGTGGGTGGCTGCGCAAATAGCGGCGGCTTCAACTTTGGCTGGCTTGGTAGGTAGGTATGGTTGTCGAAAAGTTGGGCTGAGGTGGCCGGTGTATTTGGCGGTGATATTAGATTTTGTGGTATTGGCTTTGGGTTTGATTGCCAATCTGGGTATCGTTCCGCCCTGGGTAGTTTTTTGGGCAGAGCTTCCCAGACTTTTTAGTTTTTTCCTTACTTTGATCTACCTCACAAATCTGGCAGAAGGTGCCAGTGAGCCTGATATTGTGCTTCTGTTGAATCAAGCCAAACGGGCGTTTCTGTGGCAATTCATTGTATGGCCAGGTGTAGTTTTCACCACGGTGGGGGCATGCGCTGCGGCTGTGGCTTTGGCTTGCATCGTTTTGCCTCTCATACCGCTAGCGCTTTTAGGTTTGGCTTTGTTTTTGTTTTTTAAGGTGGTGATCAATTACTCGCACGCAATTCGCAATTTGCGTTTAGCTGTGAAGGTTCGTATTAAAGAGTTGGAGGAAGGCGATTTGCCCTCCTCCAGTATGGGTTTAACAGGTTTGAGGGCCGATTGATCGGCTACGTAATTTAGCCGACCACTGGGGTGGAGCCAGCCGATGGGTTGTTGGCCACAAAGGTGCCCAGCAAAGAATCGGTTGGCAGGAATACCGCGTCTAGCAGGTTGAGATCGGCGTAATTGAAGACATTGAAGGTTGCCTTGGCCCCGGCACCCGAGCTGGCAAAGATATCTGCAATGCCATCTTTATTGTAGTCGGAAACTGCAACGCTCACGCCGCCACTGAAGCCCTGCGAGAAGGCCAG
>CAIWHS010000047.1 GCA_903912515.1 uncultured Planctomycetaceae bacterium | reverse complement strand
CTTTCGGGTATCGGATCAGTTTCTTGGAGAAAGATTGGAAAGATTCCGACATCGCCATTCTGGCAACTGACAAGCGCTTTACCCCTATGATTCAAATTTCCAATCCTGCTATCCTGTATCGCATTAACACAAAATCATGAATTCCCCAGCAAAGTCCTGATACCCTCCGCCGCCGCCTCCGGCGCCACCGTGTTGATCAGCATGCCAGTTCCCCATTCGAAGCCTGCAATACCATTCAAGCGGGGCAAGATTCGCAACATCCAGTGCCCGTGATTGGCGAGCGGGTGGAAGCGCGGGCTCCCCTGCATGACCAGATTGTGGGGAAACAGGCCCAGCCTTTTTTCCAGGCTATATAGAACCTCCCACAGCAAACGGCTTAGCCCATCTAGCAGCTTGCTTGGCATCCCTTCCCAATGGGGCTGGTGGGCGGTGGGGCAGATCCACACCTCGTGCGGGAATCCCGAGGCAAACGGGCAGAAGGCGATCAGGCCCTCCCTTTCACCTACAATTCGAATCTTTTTTTCAAGCTCCCACCGGATCTGCTCGCACACCGGGCAATGGCCCACGGATTCGACGCGTTGCAACATGGCCTCAATTCGGTGGGGCACTTCGGGAACCGTGAGAATCTGCATGTGAGCGTGGAATAGGCTGGCACCTGCAGCCGCCCCGGCGTTTTTGAAAAGCTGCACCCATGCGTGAGACGGATCGGAAGACAAGGTGGCCACGCGGTCTCTAGCCAGGCCAAGAACGCTTTCCAGATGTGTTGGTCCCAAGCTGGTGGCGGTAGGTACATGCCCGGGGCATTCCACCACCACCTCATGCACGCCCACAGCGCCCACCTGACCTGGGCTTATCAGCACGGGTTGGCCGGGCATCACCGCCGGGTAGCGGTTGGGTACGATACGAACGGTCCAATCTGGTCCGTTCGCCGGCGCGCCAGCCGGACGAACGGCCATCACCTCGGGAGGGGTGAGTGATTCATTGCCTTGGCAAAAAGGGCAGGTTCCCTCATCTGCCAGGAAAGAGGATTCATGCGGCATGGGACGGCTCGCCCGCCCGGGGCTGATCAGCACCCATCTGCCTTCGACCTGGTCTTGCCGCATTTCAGGCAGTTCTGGGCTCACGCGGAGGCTCCCGCGTGCCAGAGGCGTCTCAGATTCCACCATGCGCCCATCAAGAAAAGGGCCGCAAAGGCCAACAAGGCGAAGCATCCCTGGGCCATAGTGGCCAAGGAGGGCACACTGGTAGGATCTGGATCAAGCAACTCGCGATAAGCCACTAAGGCCCATCCCTGAGGTGTGCAATTGGCGATCCAACGGCTACTTTCGGGAAACAATTCGGTGGGAAGCACACAGCCACCCAGCAAGGACAAAACCAGTGCGGGCAGGGCACCATAGATTGCCACTTGCAATTCGGTTTTCGCCAAAGTTGCAGCGAGCAGGGCTAAACCCGTTGCCGCCAGCGATACAGACAAAACAACGGGCATCAACTGGGCCACTTGTTGGAGGATAGGCATATCCGCAGGCCCCCAGCGCATGCCAAACACCAGTTTACCGGCCAGAAGCAACAACCCACCCTGAGCCAGACTGATAGCCAGAACCGGCAAACCTTTTCCAAACAACAATAGCATTGGGTTGAGCGGGGCAAGGCGCAGGCGCTGCCAGGTTCCTTGCCTACGCTCGGCAACCACCAGCGAACCAACGAGCATCACCAACAAAAAGCTAAAGAGAACCGTGTAACTGGGGACCAGCAATTGGTACCGCGCTGCGCCCCGGTTGAAAAGCCCGTTGCCTGACTCGTCCACATATTGGCTTTCGGTCGCCCCGCCTGTGGCTTGGCTGCGGGTAAGGGTGGCCCAGGTTTTGCCCAGCAGGTTGTAGCGGGAAAACTGGGTGGTGATGGACTTTTGCACCCCGGAACCAGCTT
>CAIWHS010000046.1 GCA_903912515.1 uncultured Planctomycetaceae bacterium | reverse complement strand
GCGGTGCCGGTGCGGTAGGCCAGCTCGTTTTCCTCGTAGGAGCCATTTTGGTTGAGATCGACATCTAGAGCGATGGTACCGGTGGTATCACTTCCTTTTTCCCAGCCGAGTTTGACCTCGAGGTTCACTTTTTCGGGAACCCAGCGGGTGGCGGAGATGGTGGGAGCAGGTGCCTTGGTGTCGATAGTCACCTGAAGCGAGGCCGAGCTGGCTTGGTTGCAAGCTACCTGCAGCGTGTGAATGCCATCGGCCAGGGCCACGAAAATGGGGGCTTTGAATTTTCCCGAGGCATCGGCTGTGCCGCGACCAATCACCGAGCCGGCTGAGAGGATGGTGATTTGGGAGTTGGCTGGTGCGGTGCCAACAACGGAGGGGCTTTGGGCTTTGGTGATACGGTCGGAGTTGCTTGATCCGGTATCTGGGTCGATACCTGAAACCTGCAAATTTTTAGAGGGGGTGCCTGAACCATCAGTTGGTCCGGAGGGGGCTGTGCCGGTTCCTGGAGTTGTTGTTCCTGGATTGGGATCGCTACCGGGTGGGTTTCCTGCTCCGGGGTTGATTCCCGAACCGGGCATGGGGCCAGGATTGGGCCAAAAGGGACTGCCCGTGGCGGGATTGATTGGATTATTGCCATTGGTGGGGAGATAGCCACCCCCTGGGATATTGAAACCTGGGTTAAAACTGCCACCTGGGAGGTTTGCACCACCACCGGGCAGGATTCCGCCGCCGCCCGGGAGGTTACCGCCTGCGCCTGGTTGATTTGCGCCGCCGCCTGGTAGGTTACCGCCTGCGCCTGGTTGATTTGCGCCGCCGCCTGGTAGGTTACCGCCTGCGCCTGGTTGATTTGCGCCGCCGCCTGGGAGTTGATTGCCGGCTCCGGGGTTTAATCCATTTGCGGGATCATTGCCTTGGCCGGGATTTGCTTCAGGGACATTGTCAAGATTGGGAAGGCCTGGGAGTGCAGGATTGATGATGCCGATCCCTTGAATGGGATCGATGCCTGGTTTTTGATTTGGTTGTTCGAAAGGGCCTTCGGGGGGTTGGGTTGCAGTTGGATCTTCGGGATTGGCAGGATTTTCTTCCAAAGGATCATCGATTGGAGCAGTGACAGGCTCGGAGGGAAGGCTTCCTTCGACTGGATCCCAAACCAGGCCACTGGGGGCTAGTTTGAGATGAACCGATCCGATTACTTCTCTTGGAGCTGGAGGTTGGGCTGTGATCTGGGTGATTCCCAAACTGCTAACCAAGTGGGAGAGATGGTTGACTAGGTCGATTGGCAGGCTGGCAGGGGCCAACCGGTCCTCCAATTTTTCCAAGTGCAGCTTGCGAGGTGGTTTGTTGGTTATGGAATTTGGTTTGGCTTTGAAGTTGGACCTGTTGCCGGACATGATTAATCTCCCTGAAATAGCAGACAGAGGGTCTAAGAATATTGACGAGGAGTGGGCGCAAGCAAAACAACTATATTACAAACTACCATGTTTGGCTTTAATGTTGAATTAGAAAAATGGGTTATTTGGTGAAAATGGACATCGGGTTAGCTAGGTTTTATCGTCACAGATTAACATTTTTTGGTTTTTTGGGGGTTGGGCTGTGATTTTGAAGGACAGTCTGAGGCAGAAGGTGTTGGTTTTGGCTAGAATCGGTGAGAAGAGATAATTCTCGAAAAATATCACCTGTTGCTTAATTTTAATCTTTTGATGGATTTAACTAGCAATGCCCCGCGATCCTTATGAAGTTTTGGGTGTGAGCAAAACCGCGTCGGATGACGAACTCAAAAAGGCCTACCGCAAATTGGCCCGGGATTATCATCCTGACCGTAATCCTGGTGACAAAGGTTCGGAGAGTAAGTTCAAGGAAGTTCAGGAAGCCTTCGCGATTTTGGCTGACAAGGAAAAGCGTCAACAGTATGACCGGTTTGGCCATGCTGGTGAGCAGGGAAATCCATTTGGCGGCGGCGGTTTTCCGGGTGGTGGTGCTGGCGGTGCCGGCATCGACATGGAAGATCTGATGAACATGTTCGGTGGCATGGGTGGCCGTGGGGGGCGAGGCGGGCGCACCCGGAAGCCTCAACCACCGGAGGCCACCGAGGTTATTTTGGATGTTGCGTTGGAAACGATTGCGAGTGGGGGAAAGCCCAGTTTTCAGTTGGATGGAAAAGATATTCAGGTGACCATTCCCAAGGGGATGGAGGAGGGGAAGAAATTACGGTTGAAAGGGCAGGGACGATCGGGGGGAGACCTTTTGATTCAGGTGCGTTATGCCCCTCACCCTTGGTTCAAACGGGAAGGGTTGAACTTGATTCTTGATGTGCCCCTTTCGCTCAAGGAGTCTGCATTGGGATCGAAGGTGGAGGTGCCGAACCTGCAGTTGGAAAAATTGACGGTGAAGGTTCCTGCAGGTGTTTCTTCTGGCCAGCGCATGCGTTTGAAGGGAATGGGGCTGTCGGGTGGCGACCTTTTGCTGGAATTAAAGCCCACCATTCCTGCCGTGCGAGAAGGGCGAGGTGTGGAACTGGTTGAAGAATTGGAAAAGCTTATTCCCCAAAATCCTAGGGTGGATTTGCCGTGGAACCGTTAGTTGGGCGGCAAAGGCCTGGACAGGGATTTGCGCCTTGGATGAGGCTTCATAAGGGGGCTGATTTTCGCGCTGTATTTGACAACCGATGCTGCTCTTCTGAGGGGTGGTTGGCAGTGCATGGCCTGCTGAATTGCAGCGGTTTTTCGCGATTTGGCTATTCGATTGGCAAGCGGCTAGTGGGAAACAATTGTCGGCGCAACAGGGTTCGGCGGTTACTGCGCGAGGCGGTTCGGCTTACGCGGCAGCAATTGCCTATCGGGATAGATTTTGTTCTGACTTCGAGGCGCGGGGGAATTCCCTCATTAACCGAGCTGATGGAAACCCTTCCGAAATTGGCCAAGCAGGTTGCTGGTCGACTGGAGGCAAGGGCCAAGCGTGTAGCATTGCCCAAGCATGAGGCATTACCCAAGCCTGATTTGAAATGAAAGCCCTGCGGTTTTTTTCGGGAATCTTTAACCGTGTGGGATTGTTTTTAGTCTGGTTGTTGGTGGCGTGGTACCGTTTATTTTTGAAACCATGGTTGCCGCAATCGTGTTGCCGTTTTGAGCCAACCTGTAGCCAGTATTTATTGGACGCAGTTGGGAAATATGGCTTTGGATTAGGTGTTTTGCGGGGTTTTATGCGAATACTACGTTGTAGGCCCGGGTGCCCCGGCGGGTATGATCCGGCGTGAAATAGTTTGATTTGAAACTGAGAAAAAAGGCGCATCCCATGAGGATTGCGCCTTTTTTGTTTTAAATATGCTTGACGCGGAAATTAGAGATCCCAAGTTGAAGGGGGCTTCTTCCCCTTGCCGGCGCGGCTTTTACCAGGTGGGGCCTTGCGGTCTGGCATTTTGCCACGCTTAACGGGTTTTGCAGCATCATTTGATTCCACCTCCGGAGGCCGGGCTTTGCGTGGGGGTGGTGCAAGTGCTTCGTCGGGTTCCTCTTCGAATTCATCCAACTCTTCTGGTTGGCCTTTTCGAGGTTGGGGGACGGCAGTTTTGGAAGGGAAGATCTCTCCTTTGTAAAAATCCTCATCATTTTCAGCACTTTTATTTCTGGCTTTGGTAACGCCCTTGCCCTGGATGATCAGGCGAATTGGGACATCCTGAAAGCCCAATCGGTCGCGGATGGTGCGTTCGAGGTAGCGGATGTAGGGTGGATCAAAAATGCCTGAGGCGTTGGTGTGCAGGACAATGGTGGGAGGTGATTCGGCGATTTGGGCGGCGTAGTAGAAACGGGGTGTGCGGCCCAGCCTGTTTGGTGGCTGGTTAGTGTCAATAGCCTCGCGGACCACCCGGTTAAGTTCACTGGTTGCCGCCCTGGATAGTGCCTGTTTTTGCAGGCTGCGAGCCAAGTCGATAAGCATTGGGACATTGCGCCCTATTTTAGCGGTAATGAACGCTATGGGCACAAAGTCGAGGCTTGGGAAAACCTTGCGGATGTAATCTCCCAATTCGGAGGTGGTGATTTTGTCGCGGACAAGGTCCCATTTGTTGACGACGAAAACCGCCGGGGTGGAGTGGTCGAGGATGTATTCGGCAAGCTGTTTGTCTACCTTGGAGACGCGCAATCTAGGTTCGAGGAAGAGCATGACGACATCTGCTCTGCGGATAGAGCGTTGGGCGCGGGCCAGACTGTAAAACTCGATATTTCCCTTGACGCTACGGCGTTTGCGGACGCCGGCGGTATCAATGGCCAGAACGGTATTGCCATCTTTCTCGAAGCGAACATCGACACTGTCGCGCGTGGTACCAGCCACCTCGCTGACAATGACCCGTTCTTGGCCTGCCAGGCTGTTGATAAAGGTGCTTTTACCTGTGTTTCTTCGGCCGACAATGGCCAGCTTTAGAATGGGGTCTTCTGGTTGGGGGCGAGATTCGGGCAGGATTTTGCCGATTTGGTGCAGCAACTGGTCGCGGTTACGGTTGTGCTGGGCACTGATACAAATAGGTTCGCCAAAGCCCAGGCGGAAAAATTCGACGGATTGCTGGTCGATATGAGGAGTGTCGCACTTGTTTGCGACCAGCATGATTGGTTTTCCGAGGGCGCGAACGCGTTGAGCCACGGTTAGGTCGAGAGCTGTGACACCCTCGCGGGCATCAACCAAGAAAATGATTACTTGCGCCTGTTCCATGGCGAGGCGGATTTGGCGATCGACATCATCGGACAGTTCATCGGCATCGACAATACCGACACCACCTGTGTCGACTAGATCGAACCATTTTTCGCCGGCAGCTACCGCAGTGTTGAGGCGGTCGCGGGTGACGCCGGCGGTTGGATCAACAATTGCGATCCTGCGCTTTGCAAGCGAATTGAACAAAGAGGATTTGCCCACATTGGGCCTGCCCACAATGGCCACGCATGGAAGGCTCATGATAATCTCTCCCGGATCACAGGGGTCAGGCGGACCCCTGAAACCAGGTCCAATCCACTAACGAATCATTTTTCACCACCCTGCCATTCTAACGCAAGGGGGCGAATCCTGTTGGATTCAGGTTAAAATCGATAGTCTGGTCACCCCTTTTGGTGCCGTTTTGCTCAATAGCCCGGGAAATCCTGATGTTTCAATGGCCTGCTGAGTGTTATGCCCCCTGCGCGATAGGGCTGGAGCGGTTTTTATCTGCCGAGTTGGAGGGGCTTGGGCTTGGACCGACCACCCTATCACGCGGTGGAGTGGGCTTTCGTTCGGATGAGGAAGGTATTTGCCGAGCAAACCTTTGGCTGAGAACTGCGGTTCGAATTTTGATACCCATCCACCGGGCGCAAATTACCGATACCGATTCCCTGTATGAGGCCACCCGGCAAGTGAACTGGTCTTCATATATGCGGGTTGAGCAAACTATTGCTGTGGATGCTGCGGTGCGAGATGGGGAAATCACTCATTCGCAATTCGCATCCAGAAGAGTGAAGGATGCGATATGCGACCAGTTTCGTGAGAAGGCAGGCGGCAAGCGGCCCAATGTGGACCCTGATGAACCAATGATTCCTGTACATCTTCGGGTGGTGGGAAACGAGATGACTCTTTCGCTGGACAGTTCGGGCCAATCGTTGCACAAGCGGGGATACCGTCCGATCCAGCCCAAGGCACCCTTGAACGAGGCGATGGCAGCAGGATTATTGATGGCGGCAGGAGTGGATTCCAATTTGCCTTTTTGTGATCCGTTTTGCGGTTCAGGCACATTGCCCATTGAAGCGGCCCATCGGGCCATGCTTAGGCCACCGGGTTTGAATCGCAAATTCGCCTTTCAATCATGGATGGGGTTTCGACGTGAATTGATGAGTGCCCTGAGGGAGAGGGCAAAACGCCAGATGCTAATGGAGTTGCCCAACAAGGTATTTCTTTCGGACTGGCGGGAAGATGTTCTGGACCTGACTTGGCAGACCCTTCAGGCTGCAGGTGTTGGGAAATTCATGCGGCCTGAATGCAAGGATGCGCGGGAGATAGACCTTGCCGGAGTGGAGCCGGGGTGGATCGTGACCAACCCACCCTTTGGTGAGCGACTATCGAACGAGAAGGGATTGATGCCGCTTTATCATCAATTTGGAGCCCGATTGGCTCAAGTAGCGAGAGGGTGGAAGGTGGGCATTTACGGCACAAGCGGTGGCCTTGCAGGGGCTTTTGCCCGTGGATTGGGAGTGAGGAGCCTGGAGAGCCATTCTTTTTTGAATGGCCGGCAAGTTTGCACTTTATGGGTTTTCCATATTCCGGTCTGAGTGATCGCTTGTGGTTTCGTCGATGCGCCAGGCGTGCTTGTCGGCCAGTATTTGCCGGGCCAAATCAACCCGGCTTGGGCCCTGATTGCCACCTAGGAGGAATAGGTCCCCCTGGGCTGGCTCCATGCCTGCGGCGGCCAAGATTCGGTTTTCCAAATCGGCTTGGGTTTCAACCCTGCCACCTTTGCGCAAGTGGAAGGGGATGATTCCTCTTTCAACGAGGGCGGGGGCTATCAGTAAGCAGCGATGGCAGGGGAGGGGGTCTTCCTCGCCACACATGAGGCCTATGCTCATTCGATGCAGGCCATCGATGATTCGATCGAGGCCGCGCAGAAACCTTTCAGTCTTGGCCATGGACTGGAAGTCTGCCCTGCCGGATGAATTGAAAAGACTTGGATTTGGTGGGCGACCACCAACCAAATCTCCCAAATAGACATGGCGAATGCCTGCCGAATCGAGCAGGTTGCCAAGGTTTGGAGAGGAGTAATGGGGTTGGCGGCCACTGAAAGGGATGCTGCGCACATCGGCGATGGCATCGATGCCAGCGTCTTTGATGAGGGTAATAAAATCGGCTGGGGCCAGCGTGCTGTGGCCTAATGTCCAAAGGCGGTGCATGGCAAAACCCTGAGCGTGGGCAATTAAGCCACTTTGCCCAGAGGAATGGATGCAGTCAAGGGTTTGAATCCCTTCAGGACGACAACCCTGCCGATGACCCGCTCAACCAGCGGAGTTGGAATCCAGCGTAGCAGGCCGGGCATATCGCCGCGCCGCAAATGGCGACGGCGCACTTTTGTTTCCTGAAATGGTTCGAGGAGTTTGCGGCCATCGGCGCTGGTGATTTGGTGAAACACGCCCGATGGTTTGAGCCAGTGGCGCCAGTGCACGCTGTAGCGCGCCCATGCCAAGGCGATGACTTTACCGCCTGGTTTCAGGCAGCGAAATAGTTCGGCAAAGAGCTCTTGTGCCAACGGTTCGCCTTCGTTGAGCCAATTGACCACGGCAACATCAAGGCTGCAGGACGCCAATGGAATAGTTTTTGTGGGGCCTGCCAGTTGAACAAATTTGGCAGATTTGCCCATGGACTTGAAATGGCCCCGAGTGATTTCCATATGGTTGGGATCGGAATCGCAAACGACCATTTCGGCGCCTTGGCGGGCGTATTCAACCCAGTCGCTGCCGAGAGTGCTGCCCAATCCTAGCACTCTTTCACCTGGATGCTTTGAGAATTCGAGCATTGGAGCGAGCCATCTGGCGTGGCGGTCGTGCCGTTTCAGGCGGAGGTTTTGGTACCAAATATCCGATCCAAGAGCTGGTTGTGGGGATGTGCCTAAATTGGTAGAGAAAATTTCAATGGACTGACTGCGATCGAGCCAATCTTCCACCTTGGCGGCAACCGGCGCATGCATGAGTGCCTCCTCCTCTGGTTCGAGGAACAAGCGAATCGACATTTCAAACTGATCGGCCATGATGCTCCTTCCAAAGGTGATCCCCTCCGGCTGTAGGGGGCTTTGGGTTAGGGGGCGCATACCTTGGCTAGAGCGGCGGAGTCAAGTGGTGTAGTTAAGGCATGAACAGCCAGCTTGACCTAGGGGAGTTGGGACTGCTAAGGCTACTTGGCTGAAGGCCTTGCCCTGTAGGGCCAAGGCGAAACGGGATGGGGGCTTAGGTGTGCTTCAGCGCAATTTCATCCTGGCGGCTTTGCTGATTACCCTTTTGACGGGGGGTGTGACAGCGGGGCTAGGGTCGTTGGCGAGGCGTGCCCCGGGCTTTTATGACCGGGTTGCGTTGCCAGAAGGGCCAGAGCGTGTTGCGAAATCGCAAGAATTCACCACAGAATTGGTCGAATTGATTGCGAACATAGCCAGCGAAAAAGAATGGTACGCGCAATTTAATCAGGATTCAGTCAACGCCTACCTACAAGAAGGGAAGCTTAGAACCGGGCTGCAGGGCGACCTGTTGCCGGAAATAGCTGATGATCCGCGGGTAGAAATATTACCGGATCGAATTCGGGTGGGTGTTCGGTATGGCAAGGGACCTTGGTCGACCATTGTTTCGATGGAATCAAGGTTTTGGCTTGCCGACGATGAGCCAAATACCGTGGTGGTGCAGTTTTTGGGGATGCGTGTGGGTACCTTACCCATTCATGCCCAGCACCTTTTGGAGCAGGTGGCTGACAGTTTGAGGCAGTCTGGAGTGGAAGTTTCGTGGTTTCGGTATCAGGGGTTTCCGACAGCGGTTTTAAGGTTTGGTGCAGACCAGGCGCGGGCAGACTATCAAATTGTTGATTTGGGAATAGAGAACGGGAAAATCCATGTGCGTGGGAAATCGGCTGACCCCGAGCCGGCACCTTTACTGGAAGGTGGAGCGGAGCCAAGGAAGTGAGATTTGGAAATAACTTGGCCAACTTTTGACAGGCTCCCAGTTGATGGGGGCCTTTTTGGTTTTTAGGCCAAATTTTGATTATGGAATGGGGCAAGCCTCCCAAAGGTGGCTTTCCGTTTTGGCATGAATCAGCAAGGTTACACTGAAGTGAGGACTGGAAAGCTGGACCTGGTAGGCACCATCGGGTGCTGATAGCCATGTCAGGTTGCCGGAAAACACCCTTTGGACGACACCACGATTGTTTGAAACAGGGCCTTGGTAGTCGAGATAAAGCAGCCTGTGTGGGGGCAGCGCCGTTAGGGGAATGGGAGTTCCTGCCAAAAGTTTATGAAGTGCGTCTGGGGCCGAGCGAAAGGTGATGAGTTGGCCAACTTTTTCTAACATCCAGTCCCAATGAGGATGCGGCCAGGTGTGGTGGTGGACTACGAACCGTAGGCTATGGAATGGCTGATTGGCCTGGTCTGGGCCTAAATGATCGCCTGCAGAATCGTTAAGATCGTTAGCCATTTCCCTGATTTCCCAAAGTCGCATTAGAATCTTGGGCAAGCGATTTTGCATTTTGTTTTCATGGAGCAAAATGAAAGTGCGCCACAGAACAATCGGGACAGCGGCGCATGGAACTCGCGTCGGGGACCATGTTGCGCTGGGAGCCGCTGTCCCGATTTATTTCAATCTGCGATTAACCTGCGCATTTTCGAACACTTATCAAATTTCTGAAGCTTCGATAACCTTTGCCAGGTCCGCTGCTTTTTCGGCGGTCATTTGTGCGGAAACAATTCCCTGACCGCGGTAGATGGGCATTCTCTTTTTTAGTGAATGGATTTCCCGTCTGGTTCGGCCCTTGGGGGAATCGTTCCAGCGGCCGATTCGTTCGTTGAAATCAAAGAATCGAGCCACCATTTCGCGAATGACAGACCAGTAACCGGCATGGTCTGTTTGGACAAAGAACTGCCCGCCTGGTTCCAAGGCGCGCACGCATTGGGCGAGAAAAGTCGGGGTGATCAGTCTTTGGCCGCGCATACGCGGATCATCGTATGGCTGAGGGTGGTAGCAATGGATTTCAGCCGTGGAACCTGGGGGTAGTAAATCGCTGACCAATTTACTGGCATCACATACCAGAAAGCGCAAATTGGAAAGCCCACGCTGGTTACCCCTTCGTGTGGCGTAGCGGATTACCACCGGGAGGATGTCTGCGGCCAAATGGTCCATTTGCTTGCGAGACCAGGCGCTGCCCAAGGCAAACCGGCCATTGCCACAACCCAGATCGACCACCAATGGGGCCTTGCGGCCAAAAATGTCGTGAATGGGAAGGTGCCCTGATTCTGGAAGCTTTTTTAGCGCTGTTTGAACCCATTGGTCTTGGGGAAGGATTTCACCCGGGATGGGCACACCCATCTCTCGCTCAATCCGTGGTAATGCAACTGGCTGGGATTTTGCAGGCTTTTCGGGGCGCCTGAAATATCTGTTTTTGCCGCCGGGCATGAGTATTTAGCCTGCGGGGTTGAGTGCAGCCACCATTGAGCGTGCCAGAGTGCCAATATTCTTGACAACCTCGGTTATGGGTTGTTTGCCGGGTTGGTTTCCAGCATTTTCACAGAGGCGAACCAAGGCGCTGCCGACAATGACACCATCGCAATGGTTTCGCAGCATTTCAACCTGATCAGGTCTGCTGATTCCGAAACCAACACAAAGGGGCAGGGCGGTTTGGCTTCTGAGCCAATCCAACTGCCCGAGTAATTCTTGGGGAAGTTCGCGCCTTTCGCCTGTGATGCCGGCAACACTAACGCAGTAGACGAAGCCGGAACTAGAATCGAGGATGCGTTTTGCGCGTTCCCGGGGAGTGGTGGGAGTAACTAGCTGAATCAGATCGAGGCCGGCCTGCTTGCAGCTTTGGAGGAGGTGGGTGGATTCATCCACCGGGAGGTCAGGAACTATGAGGCCGACAATACCGGCGATTTTAACCTTGTTGACGAAATTTTGAAGGCCTTGGGGGTGAATCAGGCTGTAGCTGAGCATTGCCAGCCTAGGAACTGTGGAGATTTTGGAATCGTTGCCCAGACCGGAAGCAAATTGGAGCCAATCGGCCATGCTATTTTTGTTAGCCATGGCCCTTGTGTAGCTGGCCTGAATGACCGCCCCATCGGCGATTGGGTCTGAATAGGGAAAACCTAATTCAATCGCAGTGGCTCCTGCCTCAGCGAGTTCGCCCAAGAAGATTCGGGTGGCATCAAGACTTGGGTCACCCAGACTGAGGAATGGGATGAACGCTTTGCGCTTGGCGGCCTTAAGGTTTGCGAAGGTGGATTCGAGCGGTGTCATGAGTGGGTTGAGTCCCCTTCCAAATCAAGTCCCAAAAGGCGGGCGACCTCGTAGCAATCTTTGTCGCCACGGCCTGAAAAGCAGATAACCAGAATTTTGTCCTTTGGCATTTGTTTAGCCAAGCGCAAAGCTTCGACCACCGCGTGGGACGTTTCGAGTGCCGGGAGGATTCCCTCCAAGCGTGAGCAAATGTTGAAGCCCTCGAGGGCGGCCCCATCCTCGCAAGCGGTGTAGGTGACACGGCCGGTTTCTTTCCAATAACTGTGCTCGGGGCCAACTCCTGGGTAATCGAGGCCAGCCGAGATGGAGTGGACATCGGCGGTTTGTCCATCGCTGTCTTGGAGGACGTAGCTGAAGGTGCCGTGTAGGACTCCGGGTTTTCCGAAACTGAGGGTTGAGGCGTGGTTGCCACTGGATGGCCCCCTGCCACCCGCTTCGACACCCACCAATTGGACGGAGGAGTCTTCGACAAAGGGATAGAACATGCCAGCGGCGTTACTGCCACCACCCACGCAGGCGATGACGGTATCGGGCAGTCTGCCCAAAAGTTCGAGGCATTGCTGACGGGTTTCGCTACCGATGACCGATTGAAAATCGCGGACTATGCGCGGGAAGGGGTGTGGTCCCACGACGCTTCCCAGAATGTAGTGGGTGTTTTGGACGGTTCCCATCCAGTTGCGCATGGCCTCGTTGACGGCATCTCTCAAAGTTCGGCTTCCAGTGGTGACTGGTTGAACAACGGTGCCCATGGCCCTCATTTTAAAAACATTCAGTTTTTGGCGGCGGACATCTTCCTCCCCCATGAAAACCGTGCACGGGAGGCCCAAGAGGGCACATGCGGTGGCACTGGCGACACCGTGCTGGCCCGCTCCAGTTTCGGCAATGATGCGGGTTTTTCCCATGCGTTTGGCCAGAAGGGCTTGGCCAAGGGCGGTGTTTATTTTGTGGGCCCCTGTGTGGTTCAGGTCTTCGCGCTTGAGGTAGATTTTTGCCCCGCCGGCCAATTCCGTTAGCCTTTGGGCGAAATGGAGGGCAGTGGGGCGACCAACAAAGTGCTTGAGGTAGTGATCGAAGGTTTTATGGAACTCAGGATCTTTAATCGCATCCTCGTAGGCAGCCTCTAGCTGGTCGAGAGCTGCGACCAGCGTTTCGGGGACATATCTGCCCCCGAAGTCTCCATATCGGCCTGACTTGTCGGGAACAGAAGCGACAGCCTTGGACATTGGGAAATTTCCACTCAAACCTGATCGAACCCAAATGGGAAAAGCCATTCATGAACATGGTAGGAAGGGTTTAGCCAAACCCAATCCAATTTCCCCCAGAAAGCCTGATAATCTTCGGGCTGACCTTGGGGAGAATACATTCATTGCCTAGTTTACCGTAGATTGACGGAGTGGGGTGGTCAAGGAAGCAGAGAAATGGGGACCTCAAGTTAGGGGCCTTTTTCGGCTTAAGCCAAATTTTTTTCGGTAGCGGAGACCGGGATTTTATGCCCGAATTGCCCGAAGTTGAGACGGTTGCCAGGGATCTTCAGCCCCTGATTTTGGGTAAGTCCATCACGGAAGTGTGGTGGAGTGGGAAAAAAATGCGTTTACCTTGGACCAATTCGTGGGACCGGGCTTTGGAAGGGCTGATTTTTACCAAAGTGAGTCGGCGTGCCAAGTGGCTTGTCCTGCACCTGGCAGAACGGGGGGCAGGTTGGGATTGGACTGGTGGGTCAGCCTTAATTGCTCATTTGGGAATGACCGGGCAGTTAACCTTTGTGCGTCGTGGAAAGGAATATGAGCTTCCCAAGGATCATGTTCACCTGCGGTTCGGTTTGGTTTCTTCGGGGAAAAAAGCAAACGGGCTGAATGAAGGTTTGAGACGGGATTTTGAGGCGGGCGAGCTGAGATTTAGGGATATCAGGCGGTTTGGGGGGATGGCGTATGCGAAGGATTCTGCCGAAGTAGATTTGTTTTTTGCCAAGCATCGGTTAGGGCCAGAGCCTTGGGACTGCCCACTTGATGGGTGGCTTGGGGCATTGTCGGGCACCAAACGGCTGATTAAGGCTGTGCTTTTGGACCAGTCTGTCATTTCAGGTGTTGGAAACATTTACGCTGATGAAAGCTTACATGCTGCGGGTATTCATCCGTGCAGAATGGCATCGAGTTTTAATGAGGCCGAGGGGGCCAAATTGCTTGAAATGGCTGATAGTGTGATGCGGAAGGCGATTGAAAACCGGGGCTCAACCATTCGCGATTATGTTGGTGGCGAGAATTTGAACGGAGGCCACCAAAATAGCCTGCTCATTTACGGGCGCGAAGGGGAGGCCTGTTTTAGGTGCGGAATCTTGGTTAAAAGGTTTGTTGTTGCGGGGCGATCAAGTCATTTTTGCCCGGTTTGCCAGAAGGCTCCCAAGGATGCAGGGGCAAAACCAGTCAGGCAGCGGAGGGGGCCCGCCTAATGTCTTACCGGGGATTCAAGCGGCTTTTGGGTGAAAACAGCCTGGAGAGGAAATGCCGGTTTTTGCTGGGTGGATTCATCTTGCTTTTGGTGACCGGCAGTTTTTGGCTATACGCCTCACAGACCGAATATTTGGCATATGAGCAGGTTCCCAGCATCTGCCGGCTTTTGGTTTTGCAGGTAGTGGAAGAGAAGCTCAGCACATCTTGCAGGGCCGAGAACGAAACCGCTGACAAAGCCAATCAGGCATTGGTTGAGTCGATGCGGGATCAGCTTGAGAAGCATTGGCCCGAAGGTTTGCGGGGCTACAAGCAGCGCGTGATTGTTCCCGGATCGTCACGGGAACAAAACAGTCCCGGGGATGAATTGAGCCGTGAGCGATTGGGCGCGTTTCTATCCAATCCGGAAATGAACGAGGAGAATTATTTAAACCTTTCAAGGTCTACAAATATTTATTTTGGAGCCGTTCGCAGCGGGGAAACCTGTCTGAATTGCCACAGGAAAACACGGCCGGACCTTGTTATTGGCGATTTGCTGGCATTGGTGAAGGTTGAATTGAAGGTTCCCACAGAATCGCTGGAGAGTCAGGTGCATTTCAACCGGGCGATTTTGATCAGCACCGCGCTGGCAACAGCCTTGATGATCATGGCGGGATCGTACTTGATTGTGCGTTATGTGATTGTGAAGCCAGTCAAGCACCTGAAGGAGGTGAGTGACGCGATTGCAGCCGGTCAATTGAATGTTCGAAGTGAAATTCAGACGGGTGACGAATTTGAGAATTTAAGCCATGCTTTCAACCGGATGCTTCGGTCACTGGTTTCGATGCAGGACAAATTGAAGCGGGCCAACACTGATCTGGACTCGAAGGTGGATGAATTGGCGCAGGCAAACCTTGCCCTTTACGAAAGCAACCGCCTGAAGGACAGTTTTTTGGCCACCATCAGCCACGAGTTGCGCACTCCGCTGAATGCCATTTTGGGATTTTCTGATGTTTTATTATCAACAGGCGGGTTGACTGACAAACAAGAGCGCTGGACCAGCAATATCAAGGTGAGTGGCCAAGGTTTGCTGGAAATGGTTCAGGATATTTTGGATCTTGCGAAAATTGAATCCGGGAAGATGGAACTGGGGCCGAGTGACTTCAATCCGCAGGACATCTTGGACGGGGTTTTGTCGATGTTTCGGCCAATGGCGGAGAACAAGCAGATAGAATTGGAAGGCGATTGGCCTGAAGGAATGCCCGTAGCCCGTCAGGATCCGGTGAAATTGCAGCAGGTACTGCAGAATTTGCTATCTAATGCTATCAAATTTACACCAAGGGGAGGGACTGTTTCTTTGGATGCGAGGGTTCATGAAGGCAAATTGGTGGTGGAAGTGAGCGACACGGGTGTGGGAATAGCGGAAGAGGAACAGGAGTTGGTCTTTGAAAAATTCCGTCAGGGCGGCAATCCATTGACCCGAGAACATGCAGGAACCGGATTAGGCCTTTCAATTGTGAGGGAACTGTGTCACTTGATGGGTGGTGATATTACTTTAAAGAGCGAGCTTGGCCGTGGAAGCAGATTTGTGGTTCGTTTACCACTGCGGTTGACGACAGATCACAAGATGACAGTGGATTTAAGTGGTGGGATTGATTTAACCAAGGCCCAAAGAGTGGATGCGCGGTTATTTTCCAGTGGTGGTACCCGAGCTAGCCAAAAGGATGAGGAAAAAGCAGGGCAGGATGGCGGTTGAATTTTAGGTTAAAACCAGATGATTATTGATTATGTCTTGATTGGTGTTGGTTGTTTGGCAGCATTGGGAAAATAAAACTTTAGAAGAAATCATCCTTTTTTTTGCTTTAAGGCAGATGACGATATCCGTGTTATGCCTATAATGATTCCATCGGAAGATTGAGGAGAGCGGGTTGTTTGCGCAATGTTCAAATTGCGGATCTTAACGGCATGGCCTAGCTGAAGAATGTTGGGTTTGTAAAAAAAGCCTTCATTTTTTTTGAGCCGGCTCTCCCGGGTTATATGGAATTACTGAGGCTTTTTCGGAGTCGTGGTTTTCCGCTTGCGGGAACACTTAAGAAGGAAATTTCGCCAATCACTTCAGGCGGTGGAAGTGGCGAATTCCTGGACTAACGAAAGCTGGGAGCAAAGGTGCACGGAATGGCCCGAGAGAATTTTGAAATGGGTGCAGGGATGGAAATCTCCAACGGATCGAGGGATTGGTCGTTGGAGGAGGAGGCCTCAGCCATGAATCGGACGGATCTGCGAGATTCCGACGCTGTGGGTGGCTGGGAGGAGTCGTTCTCTCGAGGGAGCGATTTGTCAGACCTCCCGCTTCCAGACGAAAATGCGATCAATGATGTTTCGCCTTTAGCGGAGCAGGCTGAGGATGAATCGAACGGCGCGGATGATGCGCTGGGCCTTTACTTGCGGCAAATGGGTGCCATTCCGTTGCTGACCCGGGACCAGGAATTGGCATTAGCCAGTCGTCTGGAATATCGCCGGGGCCGTTATCGTCGTTCCACACTATTTTCTTGGCGTACAATCGGCCGGGTTATCGAGCATTTTGAAAAAGTTTTGGCCGGTCAAACCCCAATTGATCCAAGTATCGATGTGGTGACCACGCTAGGACTGAACCGCGAAAAAATCTTGGCTCGCCTGCCGCACAACATCAAGACCTTGAAAAGCTTGATTGCTGCTGCTGACTTGGACTTTCAAACACTTCAGCGCGGTGGCAGCACTCTGCTGGTGAACCGGATGATGCGGGCCCTTGGGCGCCGCCTGCGCAAGGCAGTGAAGTTGATTGAGGAGTTTTCTCCCCGTATTGATCTTCTTGACCGCTGGTCAGACGAAATGCGGGCCAAGACTCGCGTGATGGGCGAGCTGAGCAAAATTGGTGAGGGTAATGGCCGGTCCACCGCAGAAAAAGATGCTCGCGCCCGTGCTGCACGCGAGTTGAAGGAATTGGCCCTGGATTTGCGTTTGCTGCCGGAGCATGCATCCCGATTGGCAAAGATTATTTTGCAACGCCGTGGCGAGTACCAAAAGGCTCGTCGCGAATTGGCGGAGGGTAACTTGCGGTTGGTTGTTTCCATCGCCAAGCGCTACCGCAGCCGGGGCCTTCCATTCTCCGATCTGATTCAGGAAGGCAACCGCGGTTTGATGCGCGCGGTTGACAAGTACGAACACCGTTTGGGTTACAAGTTTGGCACTTACGCCACTTGGTGGATTCGTCAGGGCATCACCCGTGCATTGGCCGACCATGCCCGGACGATTCGGGTTCCGTGCCATCAGGTTGGAACTTTGGCTGCCGTTGAGCGAGTGCGTGCGGAGCTTGCTGCCAAAGAGGGGCGTGAGCCCTCGGTGGAAGAGATTGCAGCGATTCTGGGCGTGAGTGCTGAAGAAACCCAGTCTTTGCGAATTGTTTCGCGTCACCCTGTGTCACTACATGAGCCTCTTGGTGGCGATGGCGAGCGCGCTCTGGAAGACTTCTTGGATGACCGTTCGGCTGTCAATCCTGGCCATGCTGTTGACCAGCACTTGTTGCGCGATCGTATCTCTGAGGTGTTGCGATCGCTCACACCCCGCGAACGCGAAGTGATCGAGTTGCGCTTTGGCCTGAAAGACGGTCAGCCTCGCACACTTGAAGAAGTTGCGCGAGCTTACGGGATCACCCGTGAGCGCATCCGGCAAATTGAGGCTCGTGGTCTTTTGAAACTGCGCCAACCAGTTCGCAGCCAACGATTGGCAGAGTTTGCCGAAATGGACACCATGTGATTTTGGCGTGAAATGACACCCTTGATATAAAACCTTTAAAAGGCGTCCCGATTGAACGGGACGCCTTTTTGCATTGGGCAATATGGTCTATTTGTGGTGGCGTTTTTCATTGGAAATCCATCTTGTTTACTATCTTTTTGTGGCCTTTCGCTGGATTTTTCGGCGGATGGACAGCCTATTGCAACGCGATCCCATGCGGTTAAAGGCGATCACAACTTTGCTGGAAGACCCTGAAAAGGTTCTTGCGGCCGGTCCCACACGATTGAGGGCAGCGTCGCGGTGGTTCAGCTTTTGGCCGCTCTGGGTACTGTTTTCTTTGCTGGTTTGGATGGTTGTTGTGCTGCTTTTGGCCGGATTAATTCAATTGGGTGTTGCCATTAGTCCATTGATTTTTGGATTGGGGATTTTGGTTTCTGTTGTTGGTGCATTCGTGTGTAGCTGGCTGGTTTTGTCGGGTTTGGGGCTGAATATTTATCTGTGCGGTGTGGAAATATCATCTCTTGGACGGAAGGTGTGGTTGCCTTGGGTGGTTTTTTCGGACCACAGGGGCGAGCCTATTTTGGATCGAGCTGATCCTACCATGGTGGTAATTCCGTGTGGGCGCGAAAATCTTCGGTTGGGCCTTGCCAAGAGGGGGGCGAAGGTGATGCCGGTGATAGGGGAAGACTCTTTTCCCGTTTATTTTAGGGCTGGGTTAGGGATGAAGATTTTTGATGGATGTGAGATAGCCGGTTTGGAAATGGGGCGATTATTGATGTATTTGGGATTGATTTTGGGTGAAAAAAGACCCATCCGGGTTAACGCTGAAAGCGTGCCCAGATGGGTTATCGATTACCAGGAAGGCTTGGGCAAAACGAGCCTTTAAGGGTTTCCCGTGCCCTGTCCCACTTCTTCTTCAAGGTTTTTGAGAAGTTTTTGGTAATTGTCGGCCGTGACCTGATCAGGCATCACCTTGCGATCCAAGGAGACCGAAGGTGCCGGGGCGTACATTTTCTGGGCCGCCGCATTGCCAATTTTTTGTTTTTGGCAGGATTCGCAGCAGTCGCCTTTTGCAGATTTGCCATTTTGTTTAGTTGAGCAAAGCTGCATGGGGACGCAGCCTTGCAGGCAGCAGACCGCGAGGGCAATTGTCCAAAAGCAGGCGATGGATTGCTTGGGTGAATTATCCATTTTAGCGACCCTCGCGCAGGCTGGCAGTTTGGGTCTTGGCATCTTTGGGTGAATTGGCCGGATTTTTAAGCAGATTGCCGGCGGCGGCAGTCTTTTGTGCAGGAAGCTTGTCCTGCAGGATTGCCAGATCGCGGCGAGAGCCTTCGGGTAAACGGATGAAAGCTGTGCGTCCGTTGTATATTTCTTGAATTTTGTCTTGTTGTTGCTCGATTTTGCGCAGTGTCTCGATATCGCCGTTACGCAAAGCTTCTTGCATCAATCGATCGCAGACTTCCAAGCGACGGAAATAGTCTTGTTCTTCACGCAGTCGAAGGTCGGACTGTTCCTGAAGCGCAGCTTTGCGATCGGTGGCACTGATTTCAAGTTTTTCGTAGGCGTCCATATCGGAGTCGCGACTTTTACCAGGTTTACGGTTAGCTGGCTCGCCATCCTTGTGGTCTTCTTCGCTGGCTTTAGCTTTAGACCAAGGCATGGTTGGCATAGAAAAAAATGATGATTTGGCAGGTGGCTTGCCAGCCTTTTCTGATTCCTTGTCATTTTCCCCGGCATGAATTTGGGCGAAAGTGAGCAACCCTGCTCCCAAGACCAGCAAAAGGCGTCCGCTCATGAAGCGATGCATTGGAAAATCCCCCGTGGACCTGAAGCGCCTGTGGCGCGCGAATAGCTGGACACCCGATCCCCCGATGGGTGGCCAACCGATTGGAGAGGGCAATGCCAATTTTTATTTCTGGTGTAAAGGTCAATTTTGCCTTTTTTATCAGTAAGTGTCTAGGAGCTTTTAACCACATTTGATAGAAAAGACTAAATTAAGTGTGCTATGTTTTGTGCAAGAGTATCGTGCATTGAGCGTGGCGATCATTTTTTGATTTTTGGTGTGAATACATGAAATGGAAGGGGATAGCACTGGCTCCGGGGGTGGCTGTTGGCCACGCCTTCGTTGTTCAGTCACGTTCTGCCCCGCCTGTCAACCGAAGCATTTCCGACCCCTCTGAAGTGGAGTTGGAACAAAGGAAATTTGACCACGCTTGTGCCGTTTCGCTGGTTGAGTTGAAAACGCTTGCATACCAAACTGAAAAGCAGTTAGGGAAAGAAAGCGGGGCCATTTTTCGCGCCCATGCGCTGTTGGTTGAAGATCCTATTTTGCTGACCAAAGTGAAATCGCTGATAGTTGAAAAAACGATCAGTGCCGAGAGTGCGGTGGAGCTGACCCGGCAGGAATTTTCCCTGATGTTTAGCCGAATTCAGGATCCGGTACTACAAGAGCGCTTGGCGGATGTGCATGATGTTTTTAACCGTTTGCTGAGCCATTTGAGTGATGAGCAGCCCGCCCCCCCCGAGGGTGATGACCCACTGGTTTTGGTGAGTCAGGAAATATTGCCCAGCATGGCGGGGCGTTGGCTGGAAAAAGGCAGGTTTTGCGCGATCATCACCGAATCGGGTGGATCGACCGGCCATGGGGCCATTTTGGCGCGGTCTCTTGGAATTCCAGCTATCACCGGTCTGCGTAATCTGTTGAAAAATGTTCACGGTGGCGGATTGTTGGTGGTTGATGCCCGGGAAGGTCTGGTTCTTGCGGATCCTGGCCCTGAGGCTTTGGGCGCTTACCGCAAGATGGCAAGGGAATATGCCTCGATTTTCGGTCGTTTGGTTGAAAACCGCGACAGAAAGTCCATCACTGCAGATGGACGGGATATCGAGCTTTTGGCCAATGTGAATAACGCCGCCGATGCCAGGATGGCTGTCGCTAGCGGGGCAGCAGGGGTTGGACTTTACCGTACAGAGTATCTTTTCCTTACTCACCCTACCGTTCCTGACGAAGAGGAGCAGGTTCGGGTTTATCGGGAAGTGATTGAGTCATCCCCAGGCCGGAAAGTGGTAGTCAGAACCTTGGACCTTGGTGGCGACAAACAGGTTCCTTGGCTTGGAACGCATCAAGAGGCCAACCCATTCATGGGTTTTCGAAGCATTCGCATGATTCGGAAGCACCCTGAATTTTTCCGAACGCAGGTTCGCGCCATTTTGCGTGCTGGGATTCATGGCCAGATACAAATTTTATTTCCAATGATCAGTCACCTTGAGGAGGTTCGCCATTTGCGCCGGGAGGTGAGGCGTTGCATGGTGGATCTGGCACGCAGGGGGGTTCCCCATGTGGACAGTGTGCCCTTGGGAATATTGGTGGAGGTTCCAAGTGCCGCCTTCACAATCAGGCAGTTGTTGGCGGAGTCGGATTTTGTCAGCATTGGCACTAACGACCTGATTCAGTATTTCATGGCCGCCGACCGGGACAACCCGCAGGTGGCGCATCTGTGCGAGCCTTTCAACCCTGCTGTTTTTCGTTTACTTCACCATGTGGTGAAGGCTTGCCTCCAGGCTGGCAAGCCAGTGACGGTCTGCGGGGAAATGGCCGGCCGGCCCAGGTGCCTGCTTCCGCTGTTAGGAATGGGAATCACCAAGCTGAGCATGACACCCGCAGTGATGCCCACAGTGCGTGAGGCGGTTTCTCGAACGCGTTTAGACCATTGCGGTGAAATTTTGAGGCGGGTGAAGCGGTTTAAGACCTTTGCTGGAGCCCGGAGATACTTGACCAACGCTACTTTGGAAGTGTTGCCGGATTTGGAAATCATTGATACCTGATTGCCGCATTGCGGGATTTATTATCGATTGCCCTTTGCGGCCTCTTTCTCTGCTTCTTCACGAACATATTTTTTGAACCCTTCGATGTTGTAGCTGATAAACATGAAGGCGTGGTGCAAAGCCTCGTACTCGGGATTGGGGTCTTCGTCCTGAAAATCTTTTCGGAGTTCGTAGAGTTTGGCAAGGAGTTGTTCGGGTGTCTTCATAGGGCGCGGCTCCTAAGGGATTGAAAAAGTGGTCCAAAATCGTCATCGGTCTGGATCATGGCGGTGCCTGAATCTGTTTTCAGGGGGATTGGGGGAAGTGGTTCATTTTGCAGGGCCACCTCGATTTTTTCAATTTTACCATTAGCATTTGATGCGGATTTGGCCTCTGACAAAGCATGTTCCTGGGTGTTGCATTCCTTGCTGAGGTGAAGGAGTACCAAAGTTTGCCCCTTTGGTGCTGACTTAATAGAGGAAACAACCTGCCCGGCCTGTTGGTTAGACAAATGGCCTTTTGGGCCAGAAATGCGTCTTTTGAGAAAATCGGGCCGTGGTGAAACATCTAGCAAGGGGATGTGGTGATTGAATTCGAGGGCGAGAAGATGCAGGTCTTCCAGCAGATGATTGTGGCTTTTATTCCACTGGCCTAGGTCTGAAAAATAGCCGATGCGGGCTTCATTGGACCGCGAATCTCGTAGGTCACGCACGATTATCCGGAAGCCGAAAGTCGGGTGGCTGTCGTGTGAGATTTCGGCCGGTAGGACCTCAACTCCGGAAATTGGAGAAAAGGTTGTGTTGGGTTGGAAAAGTCGAACGGCGGTTGCTGCCTCGAGGGTATGGACTGCACGGGACTGGCGGCGAAGGTCTGCAAGGTGGGCGGCGTGAAGCCAAAGGGGGATTTGGCGCGAGGCCAGCCAGCCCAGCGAGGAATCGCGCCAGTGGTCGCCGTGCGTGTGCGTGAGGAGGCACCCACGGCATTCGGCGGGGTTGAGCTCTGAAATAGCCATGCGGCGGCGCAAATCGGCCACTTGGAGACCTAGGTCGATGAGAAACCAGCCGCCTGGGCCTGTGATTGCAATTGCATTGCCAGTGCTGCCACTTGCCAAAACGACCAGGTTTACCCGAGTTGCCACCAGCGCCTCCATGCCCCGGTTACTGCTTGTGATGCCGCTATTGAAATGGTAGTATAGAGCCTCCTGCCAAACCCGGACGACTGAATTGTCTGGAGTCGAATAATCGGCTAAAGCGCCGACAAAACACCCGAAGAACGGGCACTGTTCTGGAAGGACCTCATGACCCAAGCGCCCAAAACCATTTTGGTTGTTGATGATGATGCCGAACTGAGTGACGGCATCAAAATTATGCTTGAGCACAAGGGTCACCAAGTGATTCAGGCCAGAGATGGAAAACAGGCGCGCGAGTTGGTGGATCGTATTCGTCCTGATTTAGTCATTTTGGACATGATGATGCCGAGAATGGGTGGATACCCTGTTCTTGAGCATTACAAGGACCGCAAGGACGCCCCTCCGTTCATCATGATTACAGCCAACGAGGGGGCCCGTCATAAGGCTTACGCCGAGTTATTGGGGGTTGTTGACTACATCCGCAAGCCGTTTCCTATGGAGCGCTTGTTGGAGGCGGTAGATAGGGGTTTGTCGCAAAGTCCTCCCCAAGCCTGATTTTTAAACCATTTGGTATTTTTGCGGTGACTCAAGGATGAGCCCGGATCTTCATCAGTTGGCTGGATCACCCGGCCCCAAGCCTAGAACCATTAGGTTGGCGAATGGCACTGTCCACGAGGCTCCCACTGATTGGGAGCTCTTGGAGCCTGGCGATGCGGCTTTGACGCGCAGGGTGAAAGCCGCTGGAAAATATTGGGCCATATCAGAAAAACGCGGCAGAAAAGTTTTTTCGAGGGGCATGTATGCACCCCGAGCGACCTTGGCAGCCATTCGTTTGGACCTTGAAAAGGAGCGGGCTGCCCCTGCATTTGCGCGCAAGAAGGAATCGGACAAAGCTCGGCGGGAAAAGGTTCAGGTTGCTTATGAGGGTGAGTTTGCGCAGGCGGTTCTGACATTCTTGGACTTTCATCCTGTCCATGATGAATTAGGAAAACGGCTATCGGTGCTGGTTACAGTCCACGCAACCCCTGTTGGCAGTGGAACTGTTGCGCGCACGAAGCAAATTCCGGTCGAGCGCAGGGCAGAAGCTGCTGTTATCGCTTGGATGAGGCATCAAACCACCGCCTATGATCAGATGGCCATTCCTAGGTTGAAGGGCATGCGGCGTGAGGTGAGGCGCATGCTGGCAGGCCGTTCTAGGGAAATATTGACCAATTACCGCCAGGGAAATCCTGTCCGGCCCGATTGTCCTCTTTATGTTGCCGTTTTAGGTTCCCGTCCAAAAGAATAGAGTACTGAACAAATTTCCAGTATTTCCACTTGCCAAGTGTGTTGGGATTTTGCATATTGCCATAGTGAACAAAAGAACAGATGGTTTCCCAGGCCATCCTGATTTGGCGCCGATTGCTTTGGAGTCAACCCATGCTTGCGCGACTTCGTTCCTATGGTCTTTCGGGGATTGAGGCTTTTCCGGTTGAAGTTGAGGTGGATGTCACCCCCGGGATACCCAAAACCATTTTAGTTGGATTGCCAGAACAAGCGGTGAAGGAAAGTGTTCACCGCATTGAGCGGGCGCTTGCCAATCTTGGATTTCAGCGTCCGCGCGGCGTCGTAGTGATTAATTTGGCGCCAGCTGACCAACGGAAAGAGGCAGGGGCCTTTGACCTTCCCATAGCTCTTGGGATTTTGGTTGCAACCCGCCAACTGCCACCTGAGAGTCTGGAAGGGGTGACATGTCTGGGCGAGTTGGCCTTGGACGGCTCGATTCGACCGGTGCGAGGGGCTTTGTCGGTGGCAATGGCGGCAGCCCGGGACGGTGTGGGCCGAATTTTGTTGCCGCGGGAAAATGGCCGAGAGGCTGCAGTGGTGGATTCTTTAAGGGTGGCGGGAGTTTCTTCCCTTAGCGAGGCTGTTGGAGTATTGGGAGGCAGTTTGCCTTTTGAAACTGTGCCTAGTGGTTTGATGGGGCTGGATGCGCCGATGAATAATTATTCAAGCGATTTTGCGGATGTTCGGGGGCAGGAGCATGCGAAGCGGGCGCTGACGGTGGCGGCGGCGGGGGCACACAATGTTTTAATGATAGGTTCTCCGGGTACCGGAAAAACCATGTTAGCCCAACGATTGGCGACCATTTTTCCAGAGCTGACTCCTGGTGAAAGTTTGGAAACCACCCGGATATACAGCGCCATGGGACGGTTGGCGCCTGGGCAAAGTTTATTGACCACCCGGCCTTTTCGGTCGCCGCATCACACCATATCGGATGCGGGCATGGTGGGGGGGGGAAATCCGCCATCACCAGGCGAAATCAGCATGGCGCACAACGGCGTGCTTTTTCTCGATGAGTTGCCAGAATTCAACCGCCGCAGCCTTGAGGTGTTGAGACAGCCTTTGGAAGAAGGTCGAGTGACAATTTCCCGGGCCCTGAGGTCTACCACTTTTCCGGCTCAGTTTGTGCTTGTAACCAGCATGAATCCATGTCCGTGCGGGTATTTGGGGGATAGCAGACACCCTTGCAAATGTAGCCCGCAACAGATTGAAAAATACATGGCCAAGATTAGCGGGCCGCTTTTGGACCGCATTGACTTGCATTTGGAGGTGCCTAATGTTCCCTTTCAGGAACTATCGAGCAGGCAAGAGGGTACATGTAGTGCCACCATGCGGGCTCAAGTGGATCAGGCGCGTGCCATTCAGGCTGACCGATTTGGTGATGATATGGTGCGGAATAATGGCAGAATGGGGAGCAAATTGCTGCGCAAGCATTGTGTGCTGGATCAAGACTGCCGCCGGATAATGGAAACTGCCATGACAGAGTTGGGCCTTTCTGCCAGGGCCCATGATCGGATTTTGCGGGTAGCCAGGACAATCGCTGATTTGGAGCCCTGTGATTTGATTACTCCGGGCCATCTGATGGAGGCTATCGGTTACCGAACCTTAGACAGGAAGTTGTGGGCTCAGGCTTGTTAGAGTTGTTGGTTTTTTCGAAGGGTTTGGTTTTGTGAACTTAAGCCCAATTATGTTGCCAGCCTTGGTTTTGAAGTAGGTTGCGTTTGTTGTTTTCGAGTAACCAAAAGCCTTCTGCAACACATTCGCCCACTTTGGTGATGGAAGTGCTTTGCAGGGGTTGGCTGCTAAGCAGTTTTTGGCCATCGGCCGGGCTGACGGCCATTAGTAATTCGTAATCTTCGCCATCGCCCAATGCGTGTTCAAGAGGGGTGCTACCGGCTATTCCCAAGGCTGCGATGGCCTGCAGTTGGTGGGCGGCTGAACTGATGGGGATGTGATCGGCATGAAGGCAGCCACCCAATCCGCTAGCCTCGCATAAGGTGCGCGTATCTCTGGCGAGGCCATCGCTAATGTCCATCATTGCATGAATTTGAACCATATCGGCAATAATTAGTGCTTCTGTGATTCTTGCTGTGAAATCGAGGTGGTGTCCCAAAATGCTGCCCCCCAATTGGCCTGTGACTAGAAGCCAATCGCCTAGTTTGGCACCATTGCGGCGTACGGCCTTTCCTTTGAGGGTGGTTCCTATCACGGTGACAGAAATTGCCAGAGGACCATTCCAAGAATTGGTATCACCGCCTAATAGCGGGCAATTAAATTGCGCAGCTTTTTCCAGCAAACCCTGAATAACCTTTTGGGCAATTGACTTATCACCCGATTTTGGAAGTGCTAGTGACAAAAAGCAGCCTAAAGGGCGGGCCGCCATGGCTGCGAGGTCGCTTAGGTTCACGGCCAGTGCTTTTCGACCAACTCGAAGGGGCCCAGCTTGGGCAATTAAAAAGCAGCTTCCCTCAAGCAGCATATCGGTGGAAATTACCAATTCATCGTTTGGACTGGGGTGAAGAATTGCGGCGTCGTCACCGATCCCCACTGGCCAAATGCTTGGGTTTGGCTTGGGTAGGCTGCGTAGCCAGGCGACCAAGTCCTGTTCGGTGAAGAAACTGGTTGGAGGGTTATTGATTGCAGGCATGGTTATTGCTTAGGTTTGGGTGAGAAGATGGGGGTTGGTTGGGAAACCATCGCACTGACAAATTGCTATAGTACAACGTGAATTGGCTTGGGCCTATCGGTTTGGCCTAGTGGTTGTCATGGTGATGCTGGGGCGAAACGCAAGATTATAAAGGGGGAAGCGCCGTGGACTTTGAAGGCGACACGGTGGGAGAAAATGGTCCATTACGGTGCCTGCGTTTTGCCGGGGCCCTGATGCGCATGGAAGGTGAGCCCCTGGCTTTGGGGTTTGTTGGTGAAGGGGCCCTGATATGTCTGGATGAACAAGGGAACCTTAGGGCTGCCAAGCAAGTAGGAGGAAAGTGGGAGGCGGGCAAGCCCCTTCTGCTGGATCAGTTGGCTGGTTGTGCCTCGCTGTGCCCGGCCCAAGGGTTGGTAATTCTTTCCAGTGCGAATGAATTAGGTGTGTGGGCTATTGGAAAAACAGACCCACGCTGGTGGATGGATACAGGGGCTTGGATCACCGCGACAGCGGGCCACCCAACTTTGCCCCTAGTTGCCAGCGGCCATGATGATGGGGCGGTTAGGGTATGGGATGCGCTTAGTGGGGAATTGATCCAATGTTGGGAGGCTTCCCAGCTTGGTGATAATTCTGGTGAGGTTAAAAATAGGGCCATAAGTGTTTTGGCATGGGATAATCTTGAAAAGCGGCTGCTGGTTGCGGATGAATCTTTGGAGATCCATCATTTAAAGGTTGGTGAACCTTCGCCAATTTATTCGTGCCTTGGCCATAAGGGTAGGGTGGTGGCTTTGGGTTTTGATCCGTTAGGCCGTTATATTTATTCGGCGGGTTGGGACGGGACTGTGCGGGTTTGGCGTAATGAAGATGGAAGCGCGGTCATCCTTTTAAACAACCATGCGGCCTTGGTGACTTGCCTTGCTTTTTCACCGGATGGGAAATGGCTTCTTGCAGGGGATAATTTACCCTCTTGGAATGTGTGGGAAGTGGGGGCCTGGCGGAGGGAGAGGGCTCCCAGTTTATTGGGAGCCGAGCCAAGGCATATTTCATTAAGTCCATCAGGGGCTTTGGCTGCAATAAGCCTTCAAGATGGTCGCTTATTGTCAGTGGATTGGAAACGGGAAATCAGTGGTGAAGGCCGGATTATAAATTCTGGGGTGCGCCCCAGGCCTTCCATAAGCTGTTTAAGGAATGGTGATTTGTATTGTCTTTCGCCGGAAGGGGGAGTTCAGCGTTGGCAGGCAACCAAAGGTTTGGCAGGCTGGAAGGGGTCCCACCAAGCCCAGCATGTGGCAGACTTTAGTGGTCCAGTTCATGCTTTGGCGGTAAACCCCAATGGGAGTTCTTTGGCAACCGCACAAAACACTCCGGCGCATGTTCGGCTATGGAAAAGTAGCGAAGGTGAGCCCGGGTTGAGGATTGTGGGAGGTTTTGCATCTGGCCCTGGTGATGGCGAACTTTTGGCAATTTCGTCAGATGGTAAAAAGTTGGCAATTGGCAGTTCCCAAGCCCAAGACATTGTTTTAGTTGATGGGGAATCGCTAGCTCCTTTTTCCCTTGTACCAGATCCTTTGGAGGGGGCATCCCCGCAAGATCTGGCTTTTTCAGCCTGTGGGCAGATTTTGGCAATTTGCGGGGTTAACACCCTGGCCAGCAAGGCCGGGGAGGGTAGCTTACTGGTTTTGAATGCAAACACAGGGAAATCGGTATGGAAGCTGGCCAGAGGATTTTGGCGTTTGGCGTGGCATCCGGATGGTGGAAAACTTGCCATGTCGGGCCCGGAAGGTGGATTGGTCATGTTCGATGTTGGGAGTGGAGAGCCAAAAACGCTGCTAAATATTACAGAGATGCCTTTAACGGTTTTGGGTTTTAGCTCTCAGGGGAACTACCTTGTTGCCTCTTGTGGCACGGAGGAGTTATTGGTTTATTCCATTGCCAAAGGTAAGCCTTTGGGCACACTGGCGCTTCCTGGATCGGTAGTGGCAGTTTCAGCCGGAATGGGGCCAGACGAGGTTGTGGTGCTGTTGGCCGGGGGGGATGGGTGGAGTATTGATTTGCCAGCTTGGCTAGCCGAACAAAGTGGCTGATATGGCTCTAAATTCCAAACCAGAAAGGGCGAAGGCCAGGGAGATTCCCGGCCTTTGCCCTTTCTAAGGCCAGCAAGAAATTCAGGTCACTGAGGTAGCAAACTCTTCAGCATTTCTGCATCTACCGTCATGCGGGCTGAAACTGATTTACCCTTGGTTTCAAGTTTCAGTTGTTTCATCATCGCATCACGGCGTTTGATTTCGGAATCTCCCCCTCTTGCAGGGCGTTCCTTAAGGAATGGCAGGAACTTATTTTCGGTAAGATCCTTCAGGGCGCGTGCAGTTGCGGCATCTTTGGCGTAGAGGTCGATAGCGAACTTCATGGTGTCCACCATGTCGAAGCTTACCGCCCAACTTTCCATTTTATCGGCCAAAGGCTTCAGGTCGTCTTGGCGGTCCATACCTTTGCGGGCTTGTTCGGTAATGACACCAGCGGCCCAAACCGCTTCTTTGCCGTCCACTTTTTCCAGAGCGGTTTTCAGGTCGGAGTTGACCGATTCCTGAAAACCATTCGTGAGACAAGTGATAAGGTTTTCCTTTTTATTGGTGGCAACAACAGCTTTGTTTTCCTGAAATCCAATAAAGATGGAGGGGCCTGGAGTTTTCAATTCCCACAATGTGACGCCATTTTCCTTAAATTTCTTGACTGGGGCGCCGCTATTTTCACCTTGCTCTTCCACAGCTTTGGAGATTTTTTTGGGATTCAGTTTGCCGCGGACGACGATCATGAAGTCTGCTTCTGGACCTTGGCCCTTGGAAGCTAATTGGAGTGACTCGATATCTTTAAATGGGTCTATGCCGGTTGTTTCAAGAATAGTTTGCACTGTGTCGTTGGTGGCGAGCACGGTTTTGAGCAGAATATCCCAGCCTTGAGCCTTCAGGAAAGGGCTTTCCAGCAATTGTCTGGGACGCGCAGCCATGACAAATTCTGAGTCGGGAGGGACCATGGCGTCTGGTTCAACAGCCCTGACCGATTGTTGGGTAAGGATGAGTCCCAATGCCAAGGTTGAGCCAGCAACCAAACGGGTTAGCTTTCTGGAAAATAGGAGAGTCATGACGGCAAAACTCCAAAAGGGAAAAAGCCTTCTTATTATCTGATTAACCAGCCTAATCTAGTACCGCCCTATAATCGCATGAGTTTCGGTGGACAGGCAATAGTTAAGTTTGTGGTTTATTATCCAGGGGAAAAACTGGGCCGTGGAGCTGATTTTTCCCCCAAATGCAGCACCAGGCACTTTAGGTAAGCCGATTCCCGGCAACTTGCTGCCACTGGATGGTCGGGAGATGGGCCTAATTTTTGCAAGATGCGGATGTTGCGGCGCTCCTCGGCTCCAACTTGTTCAACCAGATTTTCGAGCATATCCCAAGTGATGAGGCCGGTGCAGCAACAGACAACTAAAATGCCGTTGGATTCGGTGAGGCGCATTCCCAAGGTGTAAAGCCTGCGGTAGCCGCGAAGTGCTTCTTCGACAGCGGTTTTGGCTTGGGCGAATTTTGGGGGGTCTAGGACTACCACGCCGTAAGATTCTCCAGCTTCTTCCCGGCGGGCAAGTTCTTCGAACACATCGGCCCGAGTCCAAGTCATGCGATCGGCCAAGCCGTTCAATTCGGCATGTTTTTTGGCTAATCCGAGTGCTATTTCAGATTGATCGATGCCAACAACCGAAATTGCGCCCTGCTTGGCTGCTTGAAGGCCGAAACCGCCTGCGTAGCAAAAAGCATCGAGCATAGTTTTACCAGCGGCAAAACGGCCGACTTCGCGACGGTTCGCTCGCTGGTCGAGGTAGGCCCCAGTTTTTTGTCCTGTAAGTGGTTGGACCAAAAGCTTTATTCCTTCTTCCATGTATTCGAGCTGTTCTGGCGGTGGTTCTCCCCAAATGGTTTTGTCTTCGCCCTCCATCCCTTCGAGGCGACTCATACTTTTTTCGTGGCGAACAACGATGCCCTTTGGGGCGATAATGCCTTTGGATTCTTCAACAAGCAGCTTTGCCAACAATTCTTCGCGTTGGCCCATTCCCAAGGAAGAGACCTGCATTACCAGCCACCCGGCATATTGATCCACCGTGAGGCCGGAAAGAAAATCCCCTTCGCTGCTAATTAAACGGCAACCCGATTTGTTATCCAGCATGCCCAGATTTTGGCGGAGAAGGATTGCTTCCCGAATTCGAATTCGGAAAAGGCTTTCACCGGGTTTTTCTTGCGGATTCCAGCTGTAAACTCTAACCCGAACTTTGCTTTTGCTGTTGAAGATGCCCCAGCCGACAAATTTGTTGGTGTGCGAAAGCAGAGCAACCACGGATCCATCGGCGGGCGAACCGACAATGCTGGCAATTGCTCCGGGAAAAACCCAAGGGTGTCGGTTGTAAAAAAGCCGTGATTTACCAGGTGACAAAATCACCCTGCTCCCTTCCAACCAATCAGGCCGGGGGGAATTAACCTTAGATGTATTTTGCATGAATCAGGCTCCAGCTCTTTCTACGCTTTGGATATAGCGCAAAGAGCGTTCCATGGCACTTGTGGGGCCCTTGCGGACCACATCTAGCAGGGTTGCCAAGCGGGCCATGAGATCCGCCTTGGAAACGGGCTTTGTTAAAAGGTCATCGGTGCCCGATTGTACCGCACGGTCAATATCGCCTGGTTGGTCCAACGCGGTGACCATAATCACCCCGATTTCTCGGGTGGTAGGGTCTTCCCGCAATTTTGCGCAAACTTCAAAGCCACTAATACGCGGCATCATCACATCCAAAAGAACCAAGTCTGGTTTCCAAGTTTTGGCGATATCCAAAGCCTCGTCACCATTAAATGCAACTTTGGTTTCATAGGGCTGATCGGCTAGATAGGCTTCTAGGAGTTCGGCACCTGGTGGGTTATCATCGGCAATCAAAACCTTGGCTCTTGATGAGTTGGCCGCTGGCATAGAAGTAATCCTTTTTTTGCAATCTTTGGCTATTTTTGCTGTTGGCTGTTTTACCGGTTACTAATTGAACCCTTTAAAAGCATTCAATTCGTTTATTCTAACCCATTTGGTTATTTATTGGTTGTGAGGAATAGGGAACAGTTGAAAGATTACTAATCTTTAAGGAAAAAAGTTGGCCCCATCCCACAATTCAATTCGTTTATTAATTATAGAGCATAATTGAATTGTAGCTTTTTTAGATAGAGTCCACTTCTTAATTTTTGGAACCGACCTAGATGAATATTCTTATATCTGGTGGCGCAGGTTTTGTTGGATCACACCTGTGTGATCGCTATTTGGCAGAAGGCAATCGGGTTTTGGCTGTCGACAACTTCATAACTGGCCAAAAGGACAATATCGAACATTTGGTGGGGCGAACAGACTTTCGGTTTATCGAACACGATGTTTCAACGCCGCTTTTCTTGGATGAAAAAATAGATCGCATTCTACATTTTGCATCACCAGCCAGCCCTGTGGATTACCTTCTACTACCCATTCAAACTTTGAAGGTTGGATCGCTTGGCACCCACAATATGCTTGGTTTGGCCAGGGCCAAAGGAGCTCGTTTCTTGCTTGCGAGTACCTCGGAAGTTTATGGGGACCCGGAAATCCATCCGCAACGAGAAGACTATTGGGGCAATGTGAACCCCATCGGGGTTCGCGGGGTTTACGATGAGGCCAAGCGTTTTGCAGAGGCGATGGTGATGGCCTATCACCGTCACCACGGCATGGAAACTCGTATTGTTCGGATTTTCAATACTTATGGCGACCGAATGCGACTTGATGATGGGCGGGTGTTGCCTAATTTCATGGGGCAGGCACTGCGGGGCGACCCATTAACCATTTATGGAGACGGGAAACAAACCAGAAGTTTCTGCCATGTTTCAGATTTGGTGGACGGAATTGTGCGTTTGATGGAATCTGACACGCCTTTCCCGGTGAATATCGGTAACCCTTCCGAGATCACCATTTTGCAATTTGCTGAGGAAATATTGGAGCTGTCCGGGTCGAAAAGCAAGCTTGATTTCAAGCCACTACCCCAAGATGACCCCAAGATTCGCCAACCAGACATAACGCGTGCCCGTCAGATTTTGGGATGGGAGCCCAAAGTTTCAAGGCGAGACGGTTTGGCAAGGACTTTGGAGCATTTCCGCAAGCGGCTGGCCTGCGTTTAGGGGAATTTCTTTTCTTGGCTCGGTTACCCCACTTTTGCTGCTTTGGCAGTTTTTGAACCATGTCGCTTGACTCGAGCCCCAGAATAGGTTGAATTCGCATTCGACCCTATAATTTTTTGAGATGCGGTTTCCTTTTGGGAAAGCCGGTCTCTGGAATTTGGTCCCATGGCATGCTTGGTTGCCAAACTTGTTGGCAGCATGGTCCCACGTGGATGCAGGTCAACCAAATTGAGGGCCGGGGATGATGATGCTATCCTGCGAACAGAAGGGCGGATGGAGTTTTTTTAGCGGGAAATTTGTTAGGCTTTTTGTTTTTTGTCCGCTCTTAGCCATTCTGGCCCTTTTGACCGTTGATCCTCTGGTGAGCCAGGTGCATGCTCAGGATGCCAGCACACCCGAAATATCCGCTCCCGCAGATGGGGGCGACAAATCTTCGAAGAGTTTCATAGCTCACGCCTTTGAATCGGCTGGGGTGGGTTGGAGTTTGTTGATGGGGGTGATTTCCATCAGCATGGTGGCTTTGTCGGTATTTCTTTTAATGGAGTTGCGACTTAGCGCGGCGACTCCGGCCGAATTGGTTGAGGAGTTTTCCAAGCAGGTAAATGCGCGGCAGTTTAGCCAAGCGCAGGCCCTTTTGGCTGAGAATCCATCCCTTTTGGCCAGGGCGCTATCGGCTGGTTTGCCAAAATTGCAGTACGGACTGGATGAAGCATCGGAGGCGATGAGCCGAAAAGTTGAGGAGTTCAGGGCTGGCAAAGAATTGATCATTTCTTTCATGGCAGTTATAGGGCAGTTGGGCCCGCTTTTAGGACTTGTCGGTACCGTTTATGGGATGATCAATAGCTTTCAAAAATTGGGTACTAGTTCTGGAAATGTCGACACGAAGTCTTTGGCGGGTGATATTTCCCATGCCTTGGTAGTGACACTCATGGGTGTGGGCGTGGCGGTTCCAGCCATTTTCTTTTTCACTTTTTTTAGCAAGCGATTGATCCAATTGACGGTGGAGGTTAACAACACGGCTATGGACCTGCTTACCCAAGTATATAGCGCCATGCGCAAAGCATCTGGCACAACGCCTGCTTCTGGTGTTTCCGGTCAAATTCCCCCGAGTGGCCGCTAACTTTTCCGGAGAGATCGCCATGAGCGCCGGTTCGGGTGGTGGCAATGATGTGGCAGAACCCAACCTGACTCCGTTACTTGATTTGGTGATGCAATTACTCATGTTTTTCATCATCTGTGTGCGTTTTGTCACCGATCAGGTCAAGCAGGAGATTCAGGTTCCGGTCAACCAAGAGGCCCGTCCCGCTTCCAAAACCGCAGACCAACCGATTGTTCTGAACCTGATTGGCTGGGACGGTACGGTGAAGCAGTTTTTCAGCCAAAGCGGTGGGCGATGGGTGAAAAAAACTGAAAAGGAATTGGGCGAGCTGCGAGCCACTTTGGGTGATGGAAGGTATTTTCGCGCGGAGAGGTTGTTTAATCTTTTCAAGGAGGACGGTAGCCAAGTGATGTTGGCCGATGCCAATTTTAAACCTGGCGAATCGATGGTAGTCACTTTGACCGAGCCTAATCCCATGACCTTGCGCAAGGGGGTAGGCAGAAGGCCTAACCCGGATCGGTTTGTCGATGTGGGGAATTGGTTGCGGGTGACCCAGCAGGATTTACCCAAAGATGCCAAGGGGCAGAAGGTGGAGCGCCGGGTAAGAATTAGGGCGGACAAGGATGTGGAATACCAAGATGTTCATCAAATGGCAGAAGTTTGCAGACGCAACCAGTTCACTAACCTTTATTACGGCGTGATGTTACCTGCTGCTCGCTAGTTGCGATTGAATCAGCTCAAGGTCTTTAGGCCGGGGAAACGGTAGATGGAAAGGTTCAAGATCACCGCAGTTGATCCGCGTTCGGGACGCACCATCGAGGGCTTTCTAGATGGCGACTCCCCTGATGCAGTTCGGGCCTTGGCAGAGCAACGTGGTTTGGAAATTTTGACGATTGAATCTTTGGGAGAAACACCGCAAAACCAAGTAGTGGCGGCAGTTGCAACTCCTGCAGCGCAGGTTTCTTCCGGTTCGGTTGCGGTGCCTGTGGAAGCTGCGGCGGGTGGTATTTCCAACAAAAATGACTGGACCAATTTCGCTGGTGACGGCCATTTTGCAAAAAGGAAGCACCGGGCGGTGATACCTTCCTTACCCGATCCGGTGATCCCGATCACGCCTATGCTTGATATGACTTTTCAACTGTTGTTTTTTTTCATCATGACATTTCGGTCTCCATCTGGCGAAGAGACAGAGATCCCGTTCAGTTTGCCACCAACCGACGATAAGCAAACGGCCACTCAAAGTAAGGAGCCACCTCCTGCAGGTGATACCCCGCCCAAGTTTGAAGCCAATTTAACTTTGGTTTTGCGCTCGAATGAGGATGGTGACCTTCGCCGGGTAGAAATTAGTGGTTCAGGCGCAGGGGATAGCTTGGTGATTCCTGAAGAGGACTTGCGTAATCATGCCAAAGTGGGTGACTTGATTAACAGGGAATTAGTTGCCAAATTAAATCTCCCATTCTTGGCACATTTTGGTGACGATAAAACTGCAGCGAAAAGTCGGGCGGGGATCAATATTAAGCTACAGGCATCATCGGGAATCAAGTGGGAGATGGTGGTTTTGGTCATTGATGCCTGCCGGGCTACTGCCCACCGGGTAGCGGATGATCCTAGCAAAGCAGTTATTGCCCTTCAAAAACCAATTGATCAGGCAGGGCGGTGAAATGGCGAAAGCCGTCAAACAGGGCCTGTTCTTGTTTTTTATTCTCCTTTTGCCATTCTTTGTGTTTGCAAATCCAGTTGCCCGTGTGCAGGAAGGGCTGGTTCGGCCCGAGCCTTGCCATCTGGCCAGCTTGTTGCTTGCCGCCCCTTTTGGGGAAGGGCGGATTGGGGCAATTGGCTCACTAAATTTATTAGCCTCGGGTGGGGAAAACGGTTTTTCAGTTTGGCACCTTCAAGCCCCGCCCGGTTTGGTTTCGCCTATATTATTGGGCTCAGTTCATGGTCAAGCGGCAGCCCAAGTGGCGATTGGCGACGGAGCGTTATTGTCTTGTCTCAGTTTTTTGGATTTGGGCCACCAATATGGGGTGTATCAGATTGTTGATCCTGGGCGGGTTATGCCGTTAGGTGATTTTTTACTGGACCAAGTGCGCGACCGGGAGCCAATTGGAGAAGCGGATTACGGTGCCTATTTGCAGGCGGTTGTTCAAGCAGGGCGCGTTGATTTTGATGCCTTTTGGCAAGCTGGAGGTGCCAACACAAACATGCATCGCGGGGACCTGATGAACCGTCCGGCCCGATTGCGAGGGCAGGTTGTGCGTGGGGAAGGAGTTGTTCGGCGTATTCGCAAGCTGGAGCCTTTGCCAGAAGCCGTGAAGCAAGGGGTTGGAGAGCTTTATGAATCTTGGGTTTTTCAGGACCTTTACGGTGCCAACCCTGTTTGTGTTATCACGGCCAGATTGGGGGGAAATTTGGCACCTGCGGAGAATTTGCAGCGCCCTGTTCGTTTTTCCGGGTATTTTCTGAAAGCCTATCGGTACCAGGCGGCAAAAACTGTTGGGGGTAAACCGGTGGAGAGGGAATGCCCCCTTTTGGTTGGTCCTGAATTGGTGGGGCTAGTTGAGCCTCCCAAGCCATTGGCTGATATGGGGACTTGGCCACGGGATTTGCTGTCAATTATTTTAGGATGTTTTGCCTTGGCTTTGGCTTTGGTTTGGGGAATGACTTGGTGGATGGGTTCGAGCGACAAGCGCGTGCGCGCACGGCTGGAAAAAGTAAGAAGACAGCACCGGTTTGAAGGGACTGATTTGGGGAACTTGGACGGCGATTTGCAGGATTTTAAGGCCATTTCGGGCCGAACTGGCAAGGGTTTTAATCATGGGGAAAAGGAACATCGTTTTCCTGCTGAATGAATTGAGGTTAGAATTAAACAACAGCTTCCCCGAGCTGTGTCCTAAATGTCAGAAGGTTGAAACCGAGCAAATTGGGTGACACCTAACATGCAAAACCATTACCTTCCAGCCGCAATTGCCGGGTGCGTTAGCTTGGTTATGCATGGGTTTTTGTTGTCAATTTTAATCCTGGTTCCCAGCCCCATTCCTGAGGATCAAGTAGGGAACCTTGGGCTTGAGGCGACTGTGGCCCAAAAAATTGAAGAAAAAAAGACAGACTTTTTTGAGGATGTAGGCGATCCTGATAAAGAAATCGGTGGCATGGACCCCATGCCTGAGGAAATGAAGGACGATGTTGTAGCCCCGTTGAAGGAAAATGAACCAACAGGGACAATGAATGAAGCTCCCACGGTATTGAATGATGCATCAATTCCGCCGCCGCCCGGCTTAGAGGCCGGGGTTTTTCAGGGCCCTGAGGCGATGGGCGACATCGGTAACGCCTTGGGGGCGGACAAATCCGCCGGGTTGGGAGGAGTTCAAAGCGCGGGGGGGATTGTTGGTCGATCTGGCGGTGGCAAGAAGGTGGCGTTAACCCAAGGGGGCGGCAGCGAGGTATCCGAGGCCGCTGTAGCGCGAGGGTTGCGTTGGCTTGCTGGCACGCAGAACAAGGATGGCTCTTGGTCGATAGACAAGTTACAGGGAAATACTAAAAACGATGTGGCAGGCGCGGCACTGGGTGTATTGCCGTTTTTGGCAGCAGGAATAACCCATCGACCCAATAGCGAGAAGGTTGAGGAGGCCATGGACGGGGGCCGCAAGGCCCGGGTGGACCACTCGGCTGTGGTGCAGCGTGCGCTGAATTTTCTGATGCTGAACCAGAATAAGCGGTCTGGGGCGTTCAACGAGAACGCCTACGCTCATTCATTGGCAACCATTGCGGTTTGCGAGGCTTGCGGTTTAACCGGTGACCCCCAATTGAGAGCTTCAGCCCAAAGGGCCATATCTTATGTGATCGAATTTCAGGATCCCAAAGGTGGAGGCTGGCGGTACACCCCCAAGCAAGAAGGGGATATGTCAGTCACAGGTTGGATGTTCATGGCCCTGAAAAGCGCACAAATGGCCGGCGTACGTGTGCCAGCGGAGCGATATAAGCTGGTTGAGCATTTTTTGGACCAATGTTTAGACAAAGCAAACGGGGGCTACGGTTATCAGGATGGCAAGGGTACCTCTCCTGCGATGACAGCAGCGGGAATGTTATGCCGGCTTTACCTTGGGACACGCCCAAATAATGAGGCCTTGCGGAAGGGGGCCAAGATAATCATTGAAAATTCACCATCGAAAAATAGTGACATTTACTACCTATATTATGCAACGCAAGCCATGCATCATATGGGGCAGCAGGATGAATGCTGGGATATTTGGAACCTTGGCCCAAATCGCAACGGGCGTGGCGGGATTCGCGATTATCTGATTGATAAACAGGTTGGCGGGCCCAAGTCGGCAAAAGGTGCTCCAGTCGGTATGGCTGGAAGCTGGAATCCGGAAGGCAATTCTCATGGAGTGAAGGAAGGGGGCAGGTTGATGACGACTTCCTTGGCCCTTTTGACCTTGGAAGTTTATTACAGGCACCTGCCACTTTACATGAGCGATGCTGGGCGTTGAGTTTGGAAAAGCTGATTGAAATGGCCAATTTCCGCGTCTTCAACCACTAATTTAGCAAGGTTTATTCCAGCCTGTGTGGTGGTGAGATTTTGGGCATTCCATTCGGCAAAATATCGGGTTGTTAGCCAGTTTGCACCAGATAAAACATCCTTTGAAGATAAGCCCAAGTGAGT
>CAIWHS010000045.1 GCA_903912515.1 uncultured Planctomycetaceae bacterium | reverse complement strand
CATGCCGGCGGCCTCGGCGGCGCGCAGACCGTGGTGGCCGTCTTCGAAGACGAGGCATGACGGCGGGGCGACGCCCAAGTCGGCGGCCGCGCGGAGAAATAGATCGGGGGCCGGTTTGCTGCGGGCCACGTCGCACGCGGTGATGACAACTGGAAAAAGGTCAATCAAGCCGAGGTGCGTCAGTTCTCGGATGACAATGTTGCGGTCGCTGCCGCTGGCCACAGCCATCGGTTTTTTCCCGGCCTGCGATCGGGCAAAGTCAACGACGGGGTCGACCACGCGCAATTCAGCCAAATGAGAGAAAAAATATGCGGTGCGCGCGGCTTCGATGCGCTGGGGTTCGATCGAGCAGCCGAAGCGGGCGTTGCAGATGGCGACTGTTTCCGGGATGCTTTGGCCGGCGAAGGCGTGGTGCATTTCCTCGGTGAATTCGAACGGAGCGTTTTGTTCCTCGAGGGCGACCCGCCATGCGTGCCAGTGGAGTGGCATGGAGTCGATGAGCGTGCCGTCGCAGTCAAAGATGAATGCGTCGAAATCGCCGGGGGGAAGAATCAGGGGGAAAGTCCAGAGTTTCAAGGGATGGCGAGAAAGGATCGTGGTGGATCGGTCGTGGTGGATTGGCCGTGATGAATTAGGCGGCTGGTTTGGTACCGGGCTCGGGCGGGTTTGGAGGTTGTGGTTGGGCGGCGGTTTCGGCGGCGGCTTCGGCTTGCGCGGAGTCGAGCAGTTTGAGTGAGGCGTTGCCGAAGAGGCGGTTGAAGAATCTTTTGGGCAGGCTTTTGCCCATTTCTTCTTGGGCGACCTCGTCTGCGGACTCGGATTTTGCGGCTTCCCAGGCCGGGGCGAAGCCAGGGGCGCGAAGGATCATGCGTTTTTCGGCCCGGGCGAGGATTTCCAAGTCACGGCCGATTTTGGCATCCGGTTTTTCTGCGAGCAGGCCGATTTTGAGGCGGAGGTTTTCGTTTTCTTTGAGCAGCGATTCCTTTTCTTTTTTGAGCGTCTCCAGCTGGGCGGCGTCTAGGTCGAGTTTATCGCTCAGGTGTTTGCGGTAGCGTCGGAATTCGTTGGTGGTTTTGAAGTGTCCCCACGCGGAGAGCACGAAGAAGAGGAGACCGAGGGCGAGGCCCCAGGTAAAGGGAGATTTGGCGATCGCGATCCAGTCCATAGAGGTCGTAGAGGGTGTCATAAGCTGGCTGTTTGTCGTCGAAAAAGACCTATTCGCCGGTTATTATCAGGTTTTAAACGCAATTATCCAATAGAGTTGCTTTTTTTGTAAAAATTAGACTTTTCTTTTCGGTCGACTGTGGCGATGATGGCAGACGACGCATTTTCGCGTTCTTGACTCGTGAGTATGAGAAACCCTTTCGCAGATGACATTTTTGTGAGTCCACCGAGTGGGGCTGGGCCGGAGGCTGGAGATGCTGGTGAGGCATTTCAGGTGGAGGCTTTGGGGGTCTTGGGGCGTGCTGTTCCTGAGGATGGGGGTGGGGTGATGGGACCATCGTTGGTGGTGACGGCGCCGCGTGCGGGATTTGGCAAGACGCATTTGATTGCGAAGTTTACGCGTGGGCTGGCGGGTCGGGCGCTGGTGGTGCCGTTGGTATTTGATTTGGAGTCGCCGCCGCGGTGGGCGGGGGTGTTGTGGGAAGTGGTACGAACGTTGCATGCGGAGCGGAGTCATCGGGCGGGGTTGACGATGATGGACGAGGTCTCGCGATTTTTGTTTGCGTGTGGCAACCGGCGTTTGATTGAGGCGGGGGTGATTCCGTGTCCTCATCCGGTTGAGGTACTGGCCTCATTGGAGCGCAATTATTTGGAGATGTTTGACTTTGGCGCGGTGAAGCAACCGGTGGCGCGGTGGTTTGGCGAGCAATTTGAGGGATTAGCGCCGGCGATGGCGGAGAGATTGGCGGGCGAGGTGGGGGTCGATCCGGGCGGGGTGTCGCATTGGCTGCGGGTTTTGTTGGCCTATGCGCAGGGGGTGGGGGAGGCTTCGGGGCCGCGGCTGGAGGCGTTGCGGTGGGCGGTCAGCATGAATGCCGGTGGGTCGATGGGGGCGGCCGGTGGTTCGTTTATCATTCAGGAGAGCGGGTCGCCTGAGGCGGTCGCGAAAGAAAAGCTGGCGACCTTGGGACGGTTGATGGGGATGTATCGTCCGATTGTTTTTGTCATTGATCATCTGGATGTTTTCTACCGTGACGGGGCTGCTGGATTGCGGATTGCTTACTTTGTCAGCGAGTTGCGTCGATTGTTGCCACGCAGTTTGAGTGTGGTGTCGGTGAACCAGGAACTTGGTATTTTTTTCTTGTGTCTTGCTTTTTTTCCCTGTTTTGTTTTGTTTTGTTTTGTTTTCTTTTCTTTTTGTTTTGTTTTCTTTTCTTTTTGTTTT
>CAIWHS010000044.1 GCA_903912515.1 uncultured Planctomycetaceae bacterium | reverse complement strand
GGTTGCTGAAGCCACCACCCGCTCATCCTTGGCAACTTGGGCCGGGCAGTGCTTGAACTTGCCCACCTTCGGGAAATAAAAGAAATATTCAATCGTCTGTGTGCGAAAAGGCTCCAGGTCAACAGGAACAGCCCGTGTCACTTGCGCCCCGCCCAAGGGCATCGCCCCCTCCGGAATCTGCACCAGCACGCTCAGCCGTTGCCGCCCGCTCGACGGGTTGGTCACCACCACCTGGCAACCCAGCACCCGCTGCACCAGCACCTCCTCACCCTGAAAATGATCGACTTTCTCGCCATTTTCCGTGCGAAATCGGTCAGCCGGGTCAAAAAGGTTCTGGCTCACCAAGATGGGCAACTTGCCCTGGGCCGCCTGCGAAGGCCTGATCTCCTCGTGGTAAACAATCACCGGACCGCCCGCCTTGTGCGTCAAACGCGGACCGTCAAACTTCACCTCTGCCGCTGCAGCCTTAAATGGCAAATCAATCATCGCAAGCGCCAGCAAGGCCTCGTGCACATTGTGCGACGCATCACCCAGGTGCTTTGACAAAAATGGCGTTTTGCCATCGTGCTTTGCCAAATCCAGCCAAAATTGCCCCGCAGGCACCAATTCGGGAGTCTGGTTCACCAAAGGCAATCGGTCATAGTTGTTCTCCGCCCATTCCGTGGTAGGTGCCACCGGACGGTAAAGCTGCTCCAATCCCTTAGCCCAAGCCCTGTTGTCATCAAAAAAGTTGTTCTCCACTTCGCCTTTCTTGCGGAATCGAAGATTCAACTTTTCGTCCCCGTCAGATACCGAAAGTTCCGCAAGCTTGCGACTTTCGGCCAAGATATCACGCTCTTTTTCAGCTTCCTTCGACCTGCCCCTTCCGGATTTTTCGGCCATGTCTCCAACCTTGCCCGAATCCCTTTTCATTTCGCTCTTTGCCATTTCCTTGCCAAGCTCTACCGCACCACGCCTGCCACCAAATGCTGCAGGCTTGTCGCCTTGTTGCCCGGGGAACCCTCCAGAACCACCTGGCAATCCACCCCCACCAAATCCCTCACCACCTAAACCGCCTCTAGAATCACCCAGCATTGCACTCCCACCAGCTAAAGGACCGTTGGGAATTTGTGCCAACCTTCCCATTGCATCCACACCCCGACCGTTATCCACCTGCCTTTGAAGGCCAAACCTAATTGCGTTCTTATCATTGCCTTTGCCTTCCAATCCTAAAGCCGTTCCGTCTGCGGGGGTCAAGCCACCAAGGCCCACCGCCGTGTCAAAAATCATCCATTGTCTTTCAATTTGCGGCGGAATCAGCTTGACCCTTTCTTCCAAAAATCGCACCGTGCCCGCTAATTCGCCCTGCAACGCCTGACCAAGAAGCACCCGCTCCAGCGCGTTGAGACGACTCTGGCCCCATACCGTGAGATCCTGCTTCAAGTCGCCACCGGTCAGGTACCTGTCCAAAAATGTCTTTTCCTTCTTCTGCGCCAGATGGGGTTTCACCACCGCGTCAAAAAATGCTTTGTCTTTCCGTGCGATGAACAATGCCAACTCATGGCACGCATGCTTCGAATACAGCTCTTTCTTCTCGGCTTCTTTCAACTTGTCCCAACGGCTCAGAAAACTGAATTCCGCCCAACGACTGTCAGGTACCAGCGTTCCCAAAAGACGGTGCGCCTTCTCCACCGTGTCCACCACTTCCAACCGAGAGCTGGCTGCATCTTCCAACACCAATTCCTGCCCCGCCTGCAGCAGCGTCACACGCTTCTGCTTCGTCGGACGCCCTGCCGGATCAAGGCTTTTGGCCAAACGCAAGTCAACCGTGGCCAGCCCAACTGCGGGCAAATGCACCACCCGCGATACCGTTGTCAGGGGGTCCACCACCACCACCTGCACCGCAGGATGTTTGCCCAGCAGTCCAAGAGGTATGCTTATTTTCCCATCCGCCCCAGGGGCCACATTCACCACCGTTGCCGCGGGTGCTGCCAAAAATTCTAAATCAGGCGACCCGTCACCCGCCGCCTTAATCGCCGCCGCGTCCATCGCTGGCGGTGGAGCCGATGCACTGGGAGCTGCAACCCCCTTGGGAGCAAACTGTCCACCCTCTGCAGCCTCCTGGGTACCAGTCTCGGTTGGCCGAACCGACCACGGGTTCACCAACAGGCTGGGCCTCTCCATCATCACACCAGCGAATTTCCCCTGCGCCTTGCGGTCCAGCACATAGCGGTACTCGTCTCCAATGTCCCTACCGGTTAGATAGGCAGATTGCTGGTCGCCCAAAATCACCGCATCCAGCGGGGCGGGACGAACCTTCGACAAATCCTCAAACCCGCCCCGGTCAGGAACATACCGTGTCGCAAGCACATGCACGCGGGTGAAGTCTGTCGCATCTGCCAACGCGATATCCAATGATTGGTCATTGGCTTTCACATCCGCCACTCGCACCTGCTTCAATCGCTCAAGCCTACCCATACGCTTCTTGCCAAGGGCAAATCCGTTCACCTCGGCACCATCAATCACACGCACCAAGGTCTTTTTGCCACTATCTAAATACACAATTTCATGGTCACCAGCAGGCAGCGCCTCCAAAATAAGCGTGCCCCCCTCCAGTCTCGATGGTTTCCCCGCTACCCGGCCCGAAAGACTGTCAGCCCGGTAGACCCCGTCTCGCACCTCCAACACCGTGATCTGCTCGTTTAGTGGCTTGTCTCCGCCACTGGGCAACGCCACAGCCATCCCCAAACGGCTGTGGACTAGTGTCGGCCTAACAGAATCCGACCGGGGCAGGCTCCAACGCCTCACCGCCCCCTCCTGGCTCGATGCCTCAATCCACTCAACGCCTTCAAGCGTCTTAAGGCTTCCCAGGCTAATTCGCCCCTGATCATCCGTTTGCAACTGAAAATCAACCGCTGTTTTAAAGTCCTTGGTCTTCACCTTCAGCCTCGTTGGCATATCGGCGATAGGCTCACCAGTTCGTCCCAACAACTCAATCGCATAGCCCGACCCGTCCACCACCAGGTGCAGCCCGCCCCGCTGCTGGGTCCGCCGGGTGCCGTTCACCGTCAGCCCGCCGGCCGCCTCCACCGCGTGCTCCCGCGCCTCCGATTGGTTCCTCACCTTTGCCGTCAACCGGAACGACAAACTCGCTAGGCGGTCTGGGGTTTGAAACAGGTGGCTCGCCTCGCGGTTCTCCGCAAGCCTGAAATCACGCACTTCTTGAGTAGTTGATATGCCATCCAAATTCACTGCCGTAATATGCAACCGCACATCCTCCAGCAGGGCCAGCGACACCGGCTTACCAGCCAAAGTCAATTGCGGC
>CAIWHS010000043.1 GCA_903912515.1 uncultured Planctomycetaceae bacterium | reverse complement strand
TCGGTAAATCCTTGGCAAAACCATGCCCTAGGGAAGGTTTCTCGGTTTTAACTCTGCAACTCTGCAACTCCGCTGCACCCCCCCCCGCACTTGGGGAGTTGCAGAGTTGGAACTCAAAGGGTTTGTGAGGCTCCAAGTCCCCAACTCCCCAACTCCGCAAGTGCGCAAGGCCCCCTGCGCACTTGCGGAGTTGGGCATTAGCGGGTCGTTTTTTTTCAAACCCAGTGAGAAGTCTCACCAACCTTTGGGTGAAGGATGATTCTGCAAACTGGCGGGCCCGCCAGGTGAGGGCCGCGCGGTTCCACATTTCCAAGCAGGTGGGCTAAGGGAGAATCAGCCCAAACAGGCTTTTCACCCCACGGCCTTTTTGCAGCATTTCCACCGTCGGGAAAATCAGCTCGCCCGCGTGCTTGCTCACCACCGTTGCGCCCAGAATTGCAGGTGACCCACGGACGACGGTGGCCCGGACAGGGTTTTTGGTATTGGGTTCGCAGGCATCAAAGCCTCCCCCGAACATTGGATTGACCACATGGATCTCTGTTTCAATGGATTCCTGCCGGCCCCCACCCACCATTTCTGCATTGGCACGATGAGCTTCACCCCAGCCCCAGCTCGATGAAATGCTGCCTGCACCCGGAACTAGTCTCTCGATTTGCAGGTCCAGCCGATGATGGCGCTCAAAAGTGGCACCGTTCTGGGATTTCCTGCCCCTTTCAGCTACTGCGCCTGGCAGAAGGCTGACCACCAGATCGATTCTCGGGTGGACAGCCAGCCGGCGATTAGCCGCAAGGCTAGGTGATCAGCCGCAAGGCTAGGCAAGGGTCGGATTCTGCCCAATCAGCCAAGGCGTTGGCACTGTACCGCCCGCGCACACGGGTATCAGCGGCATCCATCACCCGCGCCAGGGCTCCAGAGGCGGGGGTGGCGGGAGCCAGAACAGGCAACAGGCTCATCGGCTTCTCTCAGCGGTGATTGACCAGACCCATCCAGCCAACAGGGAAGATATTTTTCCAGACGACAGGCTCACATCCGGTGGATTACCGCTTATCGAAATTCCAGTTTTCCCAAATGTTGCCAGAGACTCTGGGAAAGCCCGCCTTCTTCACCACCGGCAGACTGATGGCCATGAGCTTGGCGACAAGATCCAGGCCAGGGTGGAAGGGAAGTGGTTCGGCCACAGGGAGAGTGGGCATGGAGGGAACACTGGCCACCAGGTTGGCCGGGTGGAAGGGGTTGTGCTCGGGGTCATCCAGCGGGATGGGTATGGCCTCGATCTTTTCCTGCAGCTTCTTGATTTCGAGCAGTTGGTTTTCCCGCGTCACCATCTGCTCGGCAATGGTGTCGCAGGAGCGCCCCAAATCCGTTTTGAGTTCGGCCATGCCGGAAGTGAACAACCGCACATATTCGGCCCGTTCCTTGTCGATTTGTGCAACCATCTGGGCCAGACACTTCCTGGCATCTTCAGGAATCCCCGATTGGGACCCCTGCAGGATCAGGTCGCGGCTCTTGTCACAGGCCTCCAGAAGAGGCCCCGCATCCAGGTTGAAGTTCCGGATCTGCTGCAAGCTTTCTGCCAGACTCATGGGTTTATCCTCATGTATTTCGCTACAAGTTGATTTACGGAAGTGGTTTGTTCAAGGTGGTTAACGGTGCCGAGTGTAAAAATATGCCCTTACTTTTTTGTAACAATATGCCATGACTTTCCATCACTACCAGCATGCCATCGATAGCAGCCTTGACCTGCCCCTTGACATCCACCATGGCTGCATTGATATTTGCCTGAAGAGCATTGAGCTGGACCGTGGCTTCTGCACATTTTTGCGTGATTCCGATTAAATCCACCTCAATTTGATTGATGCCAACAGCCTGTTTGATTCCAGCCAGTGAAAGTTCGAATGTTGTGCCGCCCACCTCGATAACGACCCCGGCTGTGGTGACACTGATTTTTGCCAAGCCAGCCTGGATGACTACGGCGGTGTCCGTCAGGCTGATCTTGCCGCCCAAAGTTGGCCCGGGAAGCATGAGGCCTTTACCAAGAGTTACGGCATTTCCATCCAGACGGATAAAGGCAGGCATCGCAGGTGGGCCAAAAACACCGAGAATCCCCTCCTTGTTGAGGGTCAGCAGGGAAACACATTCTGCCGTAGAGTCCGCCTCGAGAACGATGTCTGCATTCGGCCCGCTGGTCCGCAAATCGATAGTACCAGATTTATCCCCATCTCTGGCGACAGTCAGGGATGCATGAGGAGCCGCGATTGAGAAAGTGCCTGTCCCGCACAGGATGGATTGGGTGTCAATGGTGGTGATCCGGATTTCGGATTTGGACGCAAACAACCGCAATTGTTGCAGGATCAAATCAACTCGTTCATCCGTAACGTTGTGTAGCATTTAATTGTTCCTAAACTACATGCGCAGCATGTTCCCCGAGAAGATCCACTACATTCACGACTTCATTAGCGATACCCTCACCTAGCCCAAGCAAGTTTTTTGCGAGTTTACCTACTTGTCGAGAGGCCTGGCTACTCTGAGAAATCAGCAAAAATGCACCAAATGATGCGTTACTCAATGCGAATATATTCGCATAATCCAGCGCTAAACGGGTTTTGGCAGCCTCCGTTTCTTTCGCCAGCTTGTCGGTAAGACCATATCCTTTCTCCAGATAAGCAACATAAAAAAGCCACCTGAACTCGAGAGACGGGACGGCCATATGGAGTATTGTGATCGCCAAACTATCTTTATCGCCATTTTTCAGGTACAAGATCCGGGCTGCAAACACCGACATTGCCAAGACCAAAAAACCGTAGCGAAGCTGCGATGCCCGCAGTAACCTTTCGCTCATATTGGCCTCTGCAAAACTGGATATATAAACGAACTCTGGATGCGACCTCCGTTCCACGATGAACTTCTGACCGAAAAAACCCATCTGCACCTTATTGTGGACAATGACTTCGACATGCCCTGAAAGGCCAAATATTAAGCCCGTCGCCAACGAACTTGCTGCTACCGGACCTGGTCCTGCTAAACCAAGAAGAGCACCAATGGCAGCAACAACTTTCCTTTCAGAGCCAAGGACATTAATATTGACGCCCGCAAAAGGGCAACCAAAAGGCATGCCTAAAACCCAGGAATTTGCACCACCCATGGAGATATCAAAAGAGCCCTTATACAAGGTTTCAAGTGTGCCATCCGCCATGGCGATATTCGGCATCCATGGCCAAAACACATCACTGAATTCAAAGCTCATCTCTTACCCCCGAATCGACAGGTCAAAAGCCGGCCGCAGGCTTACCTGGTTCTGTTCTTGCGTCGAAATAAACTGGGTTTCCGCGTGCAGCAGGATGGAGGCATCCTGCTGCTGGTCATTCAGCAGAAAATGGTGGAAATTCTCCCGCGGATTGCCCCTCTCGGTGCAGCTTTTGAAACCCGCCACATAGGCGGCTGCCGGCAACGGATACGGCGGCATGTTCTTCGAGTTGTAGACACTACCCACTATCAGGGGACGGTCGGGGTCGCCACCCTCGAAGGCCACCACCACCTCATGCCCAACCCGGGGCCAGAACGCCGCACCCCAGCCATTACCCGCCCACACCTGCGCCACTCGCACCCAGCAGCCACTGGCGCCCTCGGTGGCATCACACCAGAAGCGGACCCGTACCCGGCCGTAGGCATCCAGATCCATCTCCTGCCCCGGCAAACCGATCACCTCGGCGGTGTAGACTCCACCCACCCTGGGCTTGGCGCGCGGTGGCCAAGGGGCTTGGGCCAGCAGCAACGGAGCCGATTCCACTCGGCTCACCACCCGCAGCGGCTCGGCATGGCCTACCCCGGAACGCCATTCCTGCACTACCTCGTGTTCCACCGCTACCGTCAGCCAGGGACCGTTCTGCTCGTTGCAATCCACCAGTAAAAAGGCAATACCCGGAGCCAACTGCGGGCATTGACCGTCGGCGCGCGCCCGGATCGAGCCGGCCACCGCCCCCCGTGCCAGCCGGGCGGCCACACCCCGCAACTGTTCGTCAATCTCACCTGCCAGGGGGGGGGACTTCGACGGCAAACCGCTGGCGCTGACCCCGTCAATAGCCCGGCCCTGCGGGTGGCCTTCCTCCTGCCAGGGGGCAGGTGCATCCGGGAAACGCAACTCCTGTCCGCAACATGGCACAAAGACAGGAGGCCTTCCCTCCCCATCCAGCCGCATACCCGCCAACTGAAAATGGCTATCGGCCACCTGCATGCTGGAGGGGGCCAACGACTGACTGAAATTCCAAGTCACAAAACGGGGCCTATCATCGACCGTGCCGCCAAGATTGGGATTAAAGGGAATCGTCTGCAGG
>CAIWHS010000042.1 GCA_903912515.1 uncultured Planctomycetaceae bacterium | reverse complement strand
GATGGGAAAAGACTGGCATCGGCGGGCGACGACAGAACCATACTGCTTTGGGACGCGACCCCGATGGAGCCTTCGGCCCGAACGGTTTTGTGGACTCTGGGAGGGAACGACTATCCGGTCAACAGTGTTGACTTCAGTCCGGACGGCAAGCTTCTGGCAGCCGCCGGCGACGATCATCGCGTGAAAATCTGGGATATGGATCAGGGAGTGGAAAGAAGGAGTCTGGGCGGGCATAAAACGCTGGTGACCAGCGTCACTTTCAGTCCGGATGGCCGCTGGGTTGCTGGTGCCAGCGGCGACAAGACGATCCGGATCTGGGATGCTGGAACGGGTGACGAAGCCCGTATGCTCCGCGGCCACACCGACCGGATCTACAGCGTCGATTTCAGCCCGGATGGATTGCTCCTGGCATCTGGTGGATGGGACCGGACAGTCCGCTTGTGGAATGCGGCAACAGGCGAGGAGCTCCACACCTTCTCTGGTCACACGAACTGGGTCTGGCATGTCGCCTTCAGTCCCGATGGAACAAAAATCGCCTCGGCCAGCACGGACTGGACGGTCCGGGTCTGGGATGTGGCAGCCAGGCAGCCCCTTTTTGTCCTGGTTGGTCACCAGCTCAAAGCCCAGGGCGTCGCGTTCAGCGCGGATGGGCGGCATCTCGCGTCCGCCAGCGGGGACCAAACTGTCAAGATCTGGGATTTGGCTGATGGCCGTGAATCGATGACCTTGCTGGGGCACACTGACCGGGTTTACAAAACCGCCTTCTGCCCCAGGGGAACTTTACTCGCCTCGGCCGGCGAGGATCAGGGCATCCGCATCTGGGACTGGAAAAACGGCACCACCTTGGCTGTGCTGCGCGGACACACCCGCCAGGTGAACAGTATTGTGTTCAGTCCCGACGGATCAAGCCTTGCCTCCGCCAGCGACGACGGCACCATCAAAATATGGGACATCAACACTGTTTGACTGGCCTGTATTTTTTGTGAGGGATTTTTCCATGTCATCTATCCAGGTTGAAAAAAAACAAAAATCGCTCCAGAAAAAACTCCGTGTGATCGACATCTGGGCGCTGGGAGTTGGCATCGTTGTTTCCGGCCAATATTTCGGATGGAACCTGGGGCTGAATGGCAATGGTCCCGTGGCCATGCTCATCGCATCCATGATTATTTGCTTGCTTTTTCTTGGTTGGGTGCTGACGCTTGCCGAGCTGTCGGTGGCGATGCCCCACGCCGATGGCCCCCTGGCATATGGTGAACGGACCGGCGGGCCATGGCTTGGTTTCACCATGGCCTGGTCGATGCTGCTGGAATGTCTGTTTGGAATGATCGCCACATCGCTGGCAACCGGCTGGTACATGGCCCTCCTTGCGAATCCTGAAAATCCGCAGGACGAGCCGGCGCTCATCATTTTATCGGGCCTGGCAACTGTTGCGGTTTTTTTCGTGCTTCATGCCTGGGGAGTCAAGGAGCAATCAGTGGTTCTGGTGCTCATGACATACGCCGCCTTGCTGGGACTCCTGCTGTTCTGGGGCATCAGCGCCGCGGATTTTTCGGCGGAGCGTATTTGGGCAGTCCCTGTCCTGGGAGACAAGGGATGGCGGGGTGTGCTCGATGCGGCACCGTTCGCCCTGTGGTGGCTGATCAACATTGAAGGGGCGGCGCTGGCATCCGAAGAGACCGCTGTGCCGTTCCAGACCATTCCACGCGGTTTGGTCCTGAGCATGCTGACTATCATCACATTGATCGGGCTCACCTTGTTGCTGGGCTGCGGCTCCATGCCCTGGCAGGATATTGTTGGGGATTACCCATTGGCCAAGGTGGTCCTGCATGCGCTCGACGGCAGATACCCCTTCCTTTGGCATCTCTTCTGCGGCATCGCGCTGTTTGGCTTGATCGCCAGCTACCATGGACTGCTTTACAGCACGAGCCGACAACTGTTCTCCCTGGGGCGAGCCGGATATCTGCCCGCTGTTCTTGGTAAAGCCCATGCCAGCCGGGGCACTCCGGTCGTGTCACTTTTTGCCTGCAGCTTGGTCGCTGGATGCTTTGTCATCGCCAGCGTCTGGTTCAAGGAAGCCATCGAATTGGCCATCCTTGTCGCCGGATTGGCATCCCTGGTCTGGTACATCCTGGCGATGTTCTGCCTGTGGACACTGCGGCGCAGGTCACCCCGTTTGTTCAGCCATTACCGGGCCCCGCTGGCCAGAACTTTGCCAATCGTGGTGGTTGGGTTTTCTGGGTTCGTGCTTCTGGGGTACATTGGGAAGAGTAATGCAGTCGAGATTTTCCTGATCGCTGCGGTTCTTTATCTTGCGGGACTGGTGTGTTTTGTCGTCTGGGGGCGCCGACAAATCCGGGAGAACGATTCCATGGCTATGGATGGCAGTTGCCCGGCGCTTGCGATGCCGCCTCCACGGCGGGAATCTGTCCTCGAGTGGTTTACCGTACCTGTGCTGTGGTTGACCTTGCTGGTCCCTGGTTGGATTGTTGTGGCATCGTTCTGGCCGCGATTACCGCGCTTCTCATCGGATGAAGTTGAGGCAGTGATAGTCCTGACCCTCATCGGCTTGTCGCTTAGTTTTGTTTGCCTGGTGGCATGGTTGCACACCCAACCCCGGCAGGTTACAAAAACGATCCTTAGTCCGGCAGAATCGCACAGGGAGAACACGGTATGACAGCGGAATCCGTGGGAATTGTGTCGGCATTGTGGCGATACCCGGTCAAGTCGATGCAAGGAGAGGAGTTACCAACCCTCACCCTGACCGAGGCTGGCTGCGCCGGGGACCGGTCTCACGCCTTGATTGATACCGAAGACGGAACGGTGGTCAGCGCAAAAAATGTGCGCCACTGGCCCAACCTTCTCGGCTATCGGGCCAGGCTGACGGAAGGACCATCAAAAGCGGTGGTGATCACACTGCCGGATGGCAGGGAGTTTTCCAGCACCAACCCGGATATCAACGATATCCTGACTACCGCCCTGGGGCGCAAGGTCACCCTGCAGAACGAGCCTTCCGGGCAACCGATGCTGCAGCAATTCCACCCTGACCTAGAATCGCTCGGCAGACCGGAAAAAATCACGACCGAGGCCATGCTCGCCTCGACATTCTTTGATATGTCGGTTTTTCACCTCCTGACGACAGCCACTTTGCGCCATCTGGAAAGCCTCTATTCCAGCGGCAGTTTTCCTGTCCGGCGTTTCCGCCCCAATTTGGTCCTGGAAACGCCAACGGAAGTGCAGGGCTTCATCGAAAACCAGTGGGTCGGGCGCGTTATCCGCATTGGGAGTTCCGTCCGCTTGCGGGTGACCGAGCCCACCATGCGCTGCGTGATGACCACCCTTTCCCAGAAAGACGCCCCAAAAGATCTGGAAATCCTTCGCGCAGCGGTGCGGCATAACCAGGGAGCGGTGGGGGCGTATCTCACCGTGCTCCATGGCGGGGAAGTGAAAAACGGTGATCCTTGCTCCCTAGAGTAATATGCGGGCTGGCGCAATTACTAGCTATCCAGCAAGGCTGCAAAAAATCCTGTATCGTAATAATGGTTTAACATGTCATTTCGGGAGACTTTCAGATGAACAACAGGTGGGTGGCTTTGTGTTCTGCGTTCGCGCTGGTGCTTGCGGCGGTTTGTCCCGCCTATGGCCTGCCCCCAGCGTCTCCCAAAAGGGACGGACCCGAGCAAGCCGCAGTGCGGAAGGTGCTCGACCGGTACATGATCGCCCTGAATACCGTGCTGGCGGGTGATGCCGATCCCATGAAGGATGTATGGTCACACGCTGACGATATCACCTACATGGGGCCAACCGGCAAGGTACTGAACGGCTGGAAAGAAATCGAAAAAAGCTGGGAATTTCAGGCTGGCCGGAAGTTGGGTGGAAAGTGTCAGGGCAGCGATATCAGTATTTTCGCTGGCAAGGATTTGGCAGTTGTGGTCTACCTGGAAAAAGGCAATTTGAACCTGAAAGGCCAGCCGGTGGATTTTTCCATTCGCGGCACCACCACTTTCCGTCTGGAAGAGGGTAACTGGAAAGTGATCGGCCACCACACGGATATCATTCCCGCCCTGGCGAAATAACCAGTCTGGTGGGGTGTTTTTAGTTTGGCAGCCCATTGCGGCTCAACAACCACGAAAAAACCAGGGCCGGATGAGCCCTGGTTTTTTCGTTTTCAGGCGACTGACCTCAACTCTTGTCCATCAGCGTGTTCGAGGGTAGGTTTTCATCAAGCAATTTGCGGGCAGTTGCCACGCCTGCCACCGGAAGGCCCGCCGGGTTCAGCAGGCCAATCTGCACCAGCACACTGGCCTGGTCCCAATAGATATGCTCATGGCACAGCTTGTCGCCACGGAACTTGACCACCGCCACCAGGGGGATCTCCACCCGTTTGCCGGTGGCCGGAATGCCTGGGAGCATCCAGGGCACCTCGCAGGTGTGCGTGAAGCAGAACAGCATTTCGTCGACCACCTGGGTGGCGCCCACCGTGCGCGAGATGGGAATGAGGCTGGTGTCGGGGGGATTGGTGTTGACGAAGAAGTTTTGATAGAAGTGGGCGAGGTGCTTTTGGCCCACGCCACCGGTCATGGTGGGGATGTGGTTGACATAGGGCTCCGCCACCATGGTCGCCATGGTGGCAGCGACATCGCGGGTGGCGAATTCAAGTTCGCAATGCTTGTCCCACAGGGTGGCAAGATCATAATGCGGCCCCATCACGCTTTTGAGCGCGGTCAGGGTGCGGTCCTGCGCCAGCAGCACGGAGGGTTTGTGGAAATTGTGTCCACCGATACGGGCGAACGCGTGGTCGGCTCCCGGGTAGACAAAGATACTGACCAGCGCATTCCCTGAAAAACCCGCCTGAATCTGCTGCCGGGCGGCCGGCGGAACCATGCCGTCCTCTTGGGCGATATGGAGGACCAGGGGGCACCGTATGGTCTCGGACAGGTAATTCTCGATGCCCACGCCGTAATAGCCGATGGCGGCATCGGCATCGGTGCGGCATGCGGACAGAAAAGCCAGCTTGCCCCCCATGCAAAAGCCGACCACCCCCACCTTGCTCGTGACAGCCGGGTGGTGACGCAGCGTGGTGATAGTTGCCTGGATATCCGCGAGGGTTGTGGCCTCATCGAGTCTGGCCATTAACGCCAGCCCCTTTTGGCGCTCTTCGGGCGAGTAACCGGTCTGCAAGCCGGGTTCTTGTCGCCAGAAAACATCAGGCGCCAGCACCACATACCCTTCCTCGGCATAGCGGTCGGCGATGGTGCGGATGTTCTGGTTGACCCCGAAGATTTCCT
>CAIWHS010000041.1 GCA_903912515.1 uncultured Planctomycetaceae bacterium | reverse complement strand
TCCTTTGTACCCCATATTATTACAAAAAGGCTGGCGATGGCATGGGCCAATCGACAACCTTTTTGGGGTTTCCTTAATGGGCAGGTCGAGCTGCCCATAGGAATTGCAATTCCTTATCTACGCCCGGCAAGCATCTTTTGAACAGTTATTCCAAGATCAGCGGGGCTTTTTGCAACTGCAACCCCGTTCTCCTCCAATGACCTGATTTTACCCCCTGCAGATCCGGTTCCACCGCTAATAATTGCTCCTGCATGCCCCATTCGCTTACCAGGAGGCGCTGTTTGCCCAGCAATAAAGGCAGCAACCGGTTTTGTCACATGCTTTTTGATGTAGGCTGCAGCTTCCTCTTCGGCCGTCCCACCGATTTCGCCCATCATGAGAATGGCCTCTGTTCCCGGATCCTCCTGAAACATTTTTAATGCATCGATTTGGTTAGTCCCAATGATGGGATCGCCACCAATACCAATGCAGGTTGACTGACCCAAGCCCAAAGCTGAGAGTTGGAAAACAGCTTCGTAGGTAAGGGTTCCTGACCGTGAAATTATCCCAATAGGACCAGGCTTGTGAATGTAACCAGGCATGATTCCAATCTTGCATTGTCCTGGAGTGATAATTCCCGGGCAATTTGGTCCTATAAGTTTTATTCCGGGCTTTTTAGCTAATTCGCGCTTGACCCTTGCCATATCCAGAACAGGAATTCCCTCCGTGATCGCAACGATCAGGGCAATTCCCGCATCAGCCGCCTCAAGTATGGCATCCGCCGCACCGGGAGGTGGCACAAAAACCATGGTCGCATTGGCACCTGTTTTTCTAACCGCCTCATAGACAGTATTGAAAAGTGGAATACCTTCTTTTTCAGTACCGCCTTTTCCGGGTGTAACCCCACCCACTATCTGAGTTCCATAATCCCGACATCCCAAGGCATGAAAAGTTCCAGCTTTGCCCATTCCTTGACAAAGGACCCGCGTATTTTTGTCGACCAGAATACTCATCGCAAACGGCTCCCCCAACCCTTAAAGTTACACTTAATTGATGGCAAATTGATTTAAATAGGTCGAATCAGTTTTTTTTTCGTGCCGCATCGACTACTTTTTGCGCAGCATCAGCCATGCCGGAGGCTGTCACGATATCCAATCCACTATCTGCAAGAAGATTCCGCCCTGCCTCGACATTGGTCCCTTCTAAACGAACAACCAAGGGCACATGGAAGCCAACCTCTTTGAAAGCGGCAAGGATTGCCTGGGCAATGGTGTCGCATTTCATGATTCCTCCGAAAATATTCACGAGGACCGCCTTCACCCTGGAATCAGAAAGCAAAATTCTAAAAGCTTCCGTTACTTGGTCCTTACTTGCCCCTCCCCCAACATCCAAGAAGTTGGCAGGCTCACCACCGTGATACTTAATGATATCCATTGTGCTCATTGCCAAGCCGGCGCCATTCACAAGGCAGCCGATGCTACCATCCATGCGGACAAAACTTAGCCCGGACCTTGCGGCCCGCAATTCGGCAGGATCTTCTTCGGTTTCATCGCGAAGCTCAGCAATTTCCGGATGCCGGAACAGTGCGTTTTCATCAAAAACCATCTTGGCATCGAGGGCTTCAACGCACCCTTCTTTAGTAACTACTAAGGGGTTAATTTCAGCAATACTGCAATCCTTGGCCAAAAAAACTTTGGATAAAGCCCGCATGATTCCTTCAGCTTGCGTGACCTGGTCCCCTTTGAAACCAAGTTCAAATGCCAGTTTGCGCGCCTGGAAGGGTGCAAGGCCAAGCTCAGGGCTTACAGGTTCTTTAAGAATCTTTTCGGGGGAATGGGCCGCCACCTCTTCTATGTCCACACCCCCCTCTGAACTAGCCATCATCACTGGTAGCCCTGAAGCCCGGTCAAGGACCATGCCCAAATAATACTCCTTCGCGATATCTGCAGCTTTTTGAACCAGGAGTGTGGAAACTTTTTGACCTTCGGGCCCGGTTTGCTTGGTTTGAAGGGGAAAAGCCAGCATTGTTTTTGCCACAGAACCAACCTTTTCACGGCTGGTCAGGTATTTCACACCACCAAAATCTGCTCCGGAACCAATAAAAGTACCCTTGCCACGGCCACCTGCATGCACTTGTGCCTTAAGCACAACCGCACTTCCGCCAAATGAATCAAAAGCCGCCAAGGCTTCTTCCACACTTTTAACAACCTTTCCGGGAGGCACCGCAGCACCTTCAGCAGCAAGTAACTCTTTGGCTTGGTATTCATGGATCTTCATGGCATCGACCGCCTGTACATGTAAACTCAGTAATAACAATACTCTAGTAGACTTGGGCCTCTAAAACCATCTGTGCCCTAATCGTTAAATAATTCGAGGGCTTCCCATGAAATTTACGTCCGCCCAGAGATGGTTAGAAGAGTTGGTACGCCTTCCCAGTATCAATCCTGGGGGAGCAGGTAAGGTAGATCCCCAACTGCATGGGGAAAAACGCGTAACAGACTGGCTTGAGAATTGGGCTAAATCAAAAAAAATCCAGTATTTCAGGCAAAAGGTACTACCAGATCGGGACAACCTCGTAATGGTTGTCGGTCCCGATGATCCTCACGCCAAGGCCCAGCTTTGGGAAGTTCATCAGGATACTGTAGACATCGCGGGCATGACCGTTCCGCCTTTTGAAGCCCGTGTTCAAGACGGCAAACTATTTGGCAGGGGGGCCTGCGATGTTAAAGGGAGCATGGCATCCATGCTTGCCGCCTTGGAAAGGCTCCATTATGAGCGCCCGCAAAAAGCGTGGAAAATCGTCCTTGCATGCACGGTCGATGAAGAACACACTTTTCAGGGTGTTCAGGCCCTAAGAGGCAATGAAAGGGGCTTCATTCGGGTCAATGACTCCCACCAATTAAAACCGGAATTCGCAGTAGTGGCCGAACCATCCCAATTGGGCCTCATAACGGCCCACAAAGGGGTTATTCGCTGGTATATCCGGGTCGAAGGATCGGCCTGCCACAGTTCAACTCCACATCTTGGTTCAAATGCGATTTACGGCGCAGCAAAAATAGCCTCCCGCATCGCTGGGCTCCACTCGGAAATTCAACAAAAATCACCGGACGCAATATCCGCAGGCAGTATTTCCCTGACCCAAATATCCGGCGGATCTGCACCTAACATTGTACCATCGGAATGCACCCTTTTGTTGGACAGGCGGATTGGGTTTCAAGAATGCACCGAGGAGGCAGAAAACCAGCTGAAGACTATCCTTGCGCAAATCGATTTGGGGGAAGGCCTTCGGTGTGAACTTTCCACCCCAATCATCCGATGCCCGGCTTTGCAAACCCAAGGCAATGAGGCTGCGGAAAACCATGTTTCTAAAGCTGTCAGGCAAATTCTAGGTAACTGCACCTCAACTGCAGTCGCCTTCGGAACCGATGCTTCAACACTCGCAGAGCACGGAATACCATCTGTTGTTTTCGGCCCGGGAAATATCCGTCAGGCGCACACCCGAGATGAATGGATTAACTTGTCAGAAGTGGAGAGTGCTGCAGAAATACTGTTTCAATTAGGGTCGGGATGAATTGCAACTGGTCTGGCGCAAAAGGAACCAAAAAGCAACCATGGCCTTATTATCATGAATACTTGGGAATTTTTGCCTGAGTAGTTTGTTTCTTCAGGAGGATCGATTTGTGAGCATAGTTCGCGTGGGTCTGGCGGAAACCAAAAACTTCGCAACCGGCTATGATGCCATTTTCGGCAGCAAGCCGTCGGCCAAGAAAAAAACTGCGACTGCCTCAAAAAAACCAGCCGCTAAGCCTAAGGTAGTGAAAACAAAGTCCAAAAAGAAAAAGTAAGCTTTCTTAAAAGTGGCGGGTGCATCCAAGGTAATTTAGGGTGTATCTGCCACTTCTATAACCAAAGCTCAGGGGCTCTTTTCGCGTGCGGGATTTGAATTTGAAGCACCAGTAGTAGAACCGTCTGCCCCAAAAATTTTTGTACTAGTCAGCGTGGCCCACTCCTCCCTTTTCGGTGAGGCCGGCAATTCCATTGTTGCCCAGTCTCCTGCGGACTCTCCAAGATATTCCTGCCACTGATCAATGGACAAAAGCATTTTGGATTGAAGATCCGTATCCAGAACCTCCAATCCGCCGTTCCAGTTCCGGTATTGTGAGTCGCTGCCCCTCCACCAATCCTTTATTTTTTCCTTGCGAATCAGAACGCCTTCCATTCGAACTAGGCAATTTTTTGAATCGCTCCAGCTGATCCATTTTGTTTGTTGAGTTCGAAGCAACCAATCAGGTGACTGATGCTCCAAGGGGCAATCGACCAAAACAGCGCATTCCCCTAAAACCATTACCGATTTCGATACCCCTACAGAAAGGACAGTGGACTGGGATTGCGAACTAGAAAGGGCGGAAGCATCTAACCGGGCCATATTCTTGGCAAGAAAAATGTTTGATTCGGTGATATCCAGCTCCATAGGCTTGGCTGAATTCATACGAACCAACCCACCAAATCCCCTGACAAGGCATCGTTCCATACCAAGCCTGGATGGCTGGGCGGCCTGAAACATTTCACTTGGCTTAACAACCGAACTAGCTCCGTAAACTGTCCCTAGAAATGGGTAATTAGAATCTTGACCACCTAACAATGCCACAGAACAATCGCGAAGCTGGCAACTCGCTTGGCCAGACAAAGCAACCAACGACAATGGTTTATCCTGAGCGCCTTGATCTACCAAAATCGTCAAATCTTCAAGCGTTACAAGACTTCGATCCAAAACGATCCAAACGGGATTCCCCCGGGATCCTTCAAAAACAAGCACCGGCTTA
>CAIWHS010000040.1 GCA_903912515.1 uncultured Planctomycetaceae bacterium | reverse complement strand
GTCAGGTCGGCGGACCGCTCGGCGGAGGCTAGCAACGAGGCGACGAGGTGCTCTTCGCTCACGCCGCGGCCGAGGGCGGCGACATGCGAGGCCAGGCCGGCCGCATCGGGTTGCCGGTTGAAGATGCCGGCATAGTATCCGGTGACCACCTTTTCGTTGTGCTCGGTGGAGGTGGCGATCTGGTGCGCCACGGATTGGGGCGACACACCGTTTTCCAATTGGGCGGAGTAGAAAGCGAGGCCCTGGGTATCGGGCGAACGATCCACCGCCACTTGGTAGAAGTAGGACACCTGATCGAGGATGGCGATGTTGGCCGGATTGAGGCGTGACTCCAAGGCCTCGAGACTCAGGCGGACCATTGGGCGGGAATTTTTATGGAAACGCGGCATAAGAAATCCCTTGGAAAAGAAACGGCCCAGCTTTAACCGGGAAGTTTAGGGTGAATACGGGGAATTAGATCCTGTAGATCAGTCCTTCCAACATAAGGCATAATCGTAACGCATGATAAAGCCAAAGTGAAATAGATTATTATCAATTAAAGTTGATGCTATGGGTATAGGCTTCTGCATTCAGGCTGTAGGAGTCTTTGGCCAGTATCATGAATTCAAATGCTGTGGCGAATATTGCAGCTGATGAAATTGAAAAATGCTGGGATGAACTAGTCATTTTGAATAAGGAAAGGGCCTTCAGGCAACATGGAAACGCCAAGGAGCCATGGGGCGAGTCTAACTTACCTGGGTGTATGGCACATTTATGCCGGTAGCGGGGTCTGCCCGTTCCAGGTGGTGGTGGCCAAGGTTGGAGTGAGGTATTTCGTGGGGTCAAAGCCGGAGTTGCCAACCACGATTTCTCCAGCCCAATAGATCCCGGCGGTGAAGGGCATATCCCCGAAATAATAACTGTTCCAGGGGTTTTGGGGCGGATTACTGGGGCTGAACTGCGAGGGGTCACCGTAAAGGGATGACATGACGGCATAGGGCAGGCTCGTGTCGGCAAACGGCGGGGTGTCGGCCGAGGGGGTTCCGGGAGGTTTGGCGCCGTATTGCTGGATTAGGACACCATCGATCAGGGGAAGGCCTTCCGCTTTCGCCAGATGAAGGGCGGACAATAGGTCCATGCTTGACAGTTGGGTCTGGTTGGTGGCAGGCATGGTCTGGGCCAATTCAAGCTTGCCGAGGTAGTTGACCTGATCCGATAAAACAATGGTTAGATTCCAGGGCGCACCCAGTGCCGGGGGGCCTTTAACAATGGCGCTGGCGGGAATCGGGACGATCTTCATGGAATCGCCGAGGATCTCGCGGCCGGCCCATGAGACGGCCAGTATGCTGGCTGCGATTTCCTTAGCAGATTCCTGGCCAGGTGACCCCTGTTTAGCCTCGAAATCTTGGGCCCATATCAGGTTACCATTGGCCGCTACGGCTTCAGCCTTGGTCGGGAAGTTGGCGAAGGAACGCATGCCACCCATGGCTTGGGTGAGAATACTGGTGGCCAAAGTCTGGCGGTCATCCGAATTGGTGATGTCTCCAGTCCACTGGGTAATCAAGCCCTTGATGGAATCCCAACTGACATGGCTGGGGTCCGCCCCGCCGGCGAACTCCATGGTGAAGCCGGTCAGCCGGCCCGAAGCCGCTATGGGATCTCTGACGGCTGGCGCACCATCGATCACCACCGCGTAGCCGGGCGGCGTCAAGCTGGAGTTAGATTCGGGGTTTTTGTCTAGGAAATAGACATACGGGGCCGGAGTGGTGGCTGTCACCACGCCACCCAGGCTGTTGAGGCCGATGCGCTGCTGCCAGAAGTAGAAGTTGGGTTCGTTGGCCGAAACCAACGGGGTCACTCCCGCCAACCGGCCAGAGCCCTCGGGTGAGGCCACAAAGCCGGTGACGGCATCAGCGTAGCTGAAATTGCCTTGGCTGAGGCTGGTGATCCAGCCCTGTTTTTCGGCAGAGGCGGGGGATCGCCCAAGCAACTGCGCGTAGAGGTTGTCGACTACCGTGGTGGAGGCCTCGCGGCTTTCGAGGAAGGATAGCGCCAGAGCCGTGCGGCTAGTGCCTGTAGCCAGTGCCCCAATTTGGGCGCTTTGCCCGGCGGTGTCGGGCTCACGGCCGAGGACTGACCGGTAAAGGAGGTCGACAAAAGCGATGTCGGATAGGGCGGCGGATTTTTCGGGCGAGGCGAGCATGCTGGCGACCAACTGCTCCTCGGCGACACCTTGGCCCAAAGCGCTGACATGGGAGGCCAGTCCGGCCGAATCGGGCTGGCGACCCAGGATGCCTTGGAAGTAGCCGACAACGATTTTTTCGCGGTGTTCGGTGGAGCCCAGGAGGCTGGAGGCGACCGAGGCTACCGGTGCGCCAGCATCGAGCCTGGCTGTGAAGTGGGCGAGGCCTGTGGAGTCTGGAGGCCTGTTCAGCGTGAGAAGGTAGAGGTTGGTGACCGATTCGAGGGCAGATGCCGAGGCTGGGGTGATGCGATCTTCGAGGTGCTGGAGGGCGGGGCGGATGGTTTTGGTGTTGGTTTGGGAGGGAGGGCTTGCCATGGGAAGTGGTCCTGTGCGGGGGCTGGAGGCTAGGGAATTGGTTGAACCGCTTTGCCCAAATGCAAGTGCATGACTCTTATTCTAACAGGGCTTATCAACTTGCACGGGGGTTGCATGTATAGCCGGGGCCCGCAGGCGCCAGGGCCACTAGCGATGCGGCAGAGGATCTTGCAGGGGGTGACGCATGCGCAGGTCCTGATGCGGGGTATCTACCAGACAGTTCAAGATCCATTTGGGCAACAGGGTACCTGTATAGAGGCTCGGGGGCTTAGGTGCCCTGGCGGTTGGTTTGCCTCGGTTGAACCGGCCCTTAGTTTTCCATGGTTCGTCGGCAGGCTGTGCAGCTCTGTTCAGGATTTCCCGGGCTTGGGGGAGCGAGTCTGGCACCGCAAGCCGGGCAGAAAATCAACTGCGGGTGTGGACCGCGCGGCAAGGAGACCCCTACCGGCACGAGGATCAGTTCGCCAGTGAGGGGGTTGAAGCCGAGGCGGGCCGGCCTGCCATCGAGGCCTGGCAACGCGAATGACAGGGCCAGGTTCAGCCGCGCCATCACCTGCCGGGTCTGGTCGGAGGGCACCCCCGAGCCCCGCAAGGCGGCGAAGGTATCGAACCTGTTGAAGCGGGTGGTCAGGCTGCAGCCCCCTGACGGTGAATCGACAGGGTCGACCAGCAGCCGGTGGACACCTTGCTCGGTGAGGATGGCGGCATGGTTGGTGAAGGTGGCCCATTGGTTGACAACGGATTTGGCGAGCATGTCCAACTCTTCGGGGTGAAGGCTGTCGCCAATGGCTTGGCGGACAGCCTTGACCGCGATTACCAGGTAATATTCAGACCCCTTGCGGGTTCCGGTAGGTGGCGTCTGGTTGTCGATGGCGATGGTCCTTTTGCGGGGGTCGATCCACCAGCGGACTGTTTCTCCTTCGCCGGAGGTGAATTCGGCGCTCTGGCCGAGGTTGAACCGTTCGATCAGGTCGGGGAGGTCGCTTGCTTGCACCTTCCAGTCCCGCACTAACATTTCGGGCCAGCGGGTGCGAGATGGCTGGATGTCGGCCGACGGGCTGCCCAGCGGGCTGTAGCGGAGGGGGAAAAAGAAGATGTCGTCGCCGAGGCAGAGGGCGGCATTCCCGTCGTAGGTGGCCCATTGACGGACCAACGAAACGGCCAGACCGGCGGTTTCCTGGCCGGCGTCGTGGATAGCGTCCTCCAACTGGGCAATCAGGTCCTCGGCAATCTGACGCAGGTCGTTTGGTGTGGGCATCGGGTTTGGCATCGAGTGGTTTCCCACGGGTGGACGGCGGTTGCGGAGGCCCGTTTGGGGTTGAGTGCTGAAGATAAAGCAAGCGCGCCAATCGTACCAGCAGGCTGGGGCTGGTGTTTGGTGGCGGCGCGTTGGGGCGGATGTCAGCGAGCCTGCTATGGCCAATCCAAGGGGCTAGGATTTCCGAAATACCAATCAGCCTGAAACACAACTTGCGCGCAGGGAAATGCTTGTGGCTTAACTTCATGCCATTCTAGAATGTCCCTTTTGGGGCCCCTCGGGGATTTGGCTTTTAGAAAATACTATTACTCTGATCCCGATAGGTTTGTAAAAAGCCGCCCTGGCCTACCTTTGGCCAGCGGTTGCGTCTTACAAAAGCCAGCTACAATCGCCCGGCCGCAACCGATCTTTCCGCTCCCAACTATTTTGTTCAACCCCTTAGCCGATGAAAAATAAAATATTTTCTTTGACAAGCGGTTTTTTCCAAGCGATCGTGACGGAAAATTTAGTCCCGCCTCGTTCCGCGTGGAGAGACTTGATGTTTTTGTACCTGCGGCGGCTATTTGTCCGGGTCCGCATCCAGCCAGGCAGAAGGGTTCGGCAGGCCCCTGCCGTCCGCCCCGCCATTGACCGCCTCGAGGAGTGCCTGGCCCCCGCTGCCAGCCCGTTCGCCATCGGCTCCCCTGCGGGTTAGGCCCCGCTCATCCGCCTGTTCGACAGCGACACCGGGGGGCAGGTCGATCAGATCCGACCTTTCCAGCCCTCCTACAACGGCGGGGTGCATGTCACCCAAGTCGATCTCGACCGGGACGGGGCCCCCGAGATCATCGCCTCGGCCGCCTCGGGCTTCCCGCATGCCGTCGTGTTCGATGGCCACCACATGCTGGTGGGTAGCTGGATGGTGAACGGGACCGCGTGCGGCATGGGGATCCGCGAGGACACCGGGCCGGTCACGGGGAACATGAGCCGGTTTGTGCCGCACTGGATGGGGTGAGGGGTGAGAGCCCGCGTGGCACATAGTTTAGGGCACTTGGTGCGACCAGTGTGCCGATGAGTCTGAAAGAGGCTGGGCTGCGGGTCTAATGGCCAAGAGCCGCCAATGACCCAGGCATAAAAATAAAAAACCATATTGATTATAACAAGATCCTATAAAAATTTTATTACCGGCATGTTTTATTGACGGTGAATCGGTTTTTGCGATCCGCTGGCAGGCTACCTGGGAACATTTTTTCCGGATAGTAACGCTTCGAGCATGGGTTTGAGCTTCGAGGCGTAGAGCTTGTAGCCGCCCTGCTGCGTGAGGTGGATGTTGTCCGGGGTGAACAGATCCTTTCGGAGCGTCCCGTCAGGATTGACCATGTCCTTCCAGATGTCGAGGACGCGGACCTTGGGGTCAGACTCGAGGTCGAGACTGTCCAGGGCAGTGTTGACCTTTCGAATATCCTCATAAAAGGGGTTGCCTGGCGCGTGGGCCGGGAAGACCTTCACCACGATGACAGGCGACTTGGGGAATTTCTCGCGCAGGTTGAGCACGCACATGCGGATGCCGCGCGCCACGGGCTCGATTCCCGTCTCGGGTGTGAAGAACATGTTGTTGTTGCCGATGAGCAGGACGCAGGCTTTGGGTTGCAAGCCCTCGACGCCGCCGTGGTCGAGTCGCCATAGCAGATTTTGGGTCTTGTCGCCGCCGATGCCGATATTTATGGTCTTCAGGCCTGGGAAGTGCCGCGGCCAGGCTTCACCCCACTGCATCGTGATACTGTCGCCGACGAGCAGCACATCGATGGGCCCCTGGTTGGCCCGGGCAACCTTGACGAGATTCTCGTGGGTTTCCAGCCAGGAGGTGCCGCCCCAGAAACCGGCCGAGGGGATGACCGGCCACAGGGCGGGCTTGTGCTGCATGATCTCATTGCCGGGTCTACGGGCGTGCTCCGGCTTCAGGATATACTCCCGCTCTTGGGCGGTGAGTGGCCATCCGGATTTCTGGGGTTCGGCGGACGGGTATGGGTAGTCGATGGCGCAGGCAACGCCTGCGGAAAGAACACCAGCCAGGGCAAAAGCAGGGAAGAAGTCTGGACGCATGTGAGAAATCCCTTGTGAGACAGTGGAACTCTTCTAGAAATCCGGATTGGCAGACGGGATTGTGACTACCACGAAACGGGGGGCCGGCGACAGGATGCGCCTGGATTCCCGCTCAAACCAGTATGCACCTCCTGCCAAGAAGCGGAGGACCCCATGGCGGTTCGGGTGACCCCGCTCGTCCACGCGGAAGACGGGCACATGGCGCCCGAGCCCGGGGATCTCATGGGTCAAGCCGTAACGGGTCGAGACGCTCCGCCCGAAACGGCCCACACGGGGCCCTGCCTGGCGGATTAGGCGGGACATCCCGGGCTGGGAGATTCCAAGCTCCCGCTGGATCTCCACCCCGCGCCGGAGCCCGCCGGTCCGCAAGATTCGAATCAGCCGCTCAAGCTTTTCCACAGAGCACCAGCATAGCTTTTTGAATAGCTTTTTTTTGTTTAACTGTAATCATAGCAATTACTTGTGGAAAATCAATGCGGTTAAATAGAATGGCAATCAGAATGGCCAACCCAGAGCTCACAAAAAGTCCTGAGGTCAACTAGAGGGAGGTTTACCGGCGAACTGTCGTGTCAGGATTCTAGGTGCTCAGATTCCCAAAGTTGGGATGATTTCCAAGGCAGGTGGGGATGAAAAAATATCTGGAGAGGCACGGCGGTCAGACGAGGGTGGATTTGCCGGACGGATACAAACGGCTTAGGCCTGG